>SUVZ01000039.1 GCA_015061765.1 Lentisphaerota bacterium | reverse complement strand
ACCGCATGTGTCCGATGGACATAAGGTTCCTAGACTACATATCGGCGGCCTGTCGCACGTTTGCGAAGGAGAAGATAGACTTCTTCATGATTGATGACGATACGAGGCTTCTCTGGAGCGGAATCCAGGGATGTTTCTGTCCGCTTCATCTTGCGGAGTTCTCCAGGCGCACGGGGCGCAGCTGGAGTCGCGAGGAGGTGGTCGCCATGCTGACGGCGGATGTCGGCGGAAAGAACGCGAAGATATGGAGAGATGTGACAACCGATTCGCTAAGGCGTTTCTTCAGGACCGTCAGAGATGGATTCGGTGATTCGATTCCCGGCATGCTGTGCGCATGCGGCATCCGTGGCCGCGGACGGGACGTGCGCGAGTTCGCGGAGATACTTGCGCTTCCGGGGCAGACGCCTGTGGTGCGTGGCGGCGGGGCGCCGTATCATGGCAGGGGCAAGGACCTGTTTCATGTCATCATGATGCGCAGTTCATACGTCAGCCAGATGGATGCCGTCGGCGACGGCGTAATCTACATGCAGGAGTCCGACACTTGTCCGCATACGCTTTGGGCGACCAGCGCCGTTCGCATGATGAACCATCTTGTGATGCTTGCTCTTGACGGGTGCAAGGGCGCGAAGATATGGATTACGCGCACCGGGAACTACCACGAAAAGAAGTCGGGCGCAGCCTACAGGCGGATATTCAACGAGAACAGAGGCCTGATGCAATGGGCCACAAAGGTGGAGTTGTCCAGCTGCGGCGTTGTAATCCCGAAATGCGGACCTCTTGAGTTCAACTTCGGCGACCGGTATTTTGCGTTGACAGGTATTCCTTACCGTTTCGGCAAGGCCCGTTCCGGCGAGGTGACCGCGCTGACGCAGGAGACGCTGGAGCTTCTTTCACGCGATTCCATATCCGAAATCCTTTCCGGGAAAGTGATCCTTGACGGACCGGCGGCGGTTTGGCTGACGGAAAACGGTTTTGCGGACAGGATCGGCGTGCGCGCGAAGGCATGGAATCGCAAGACGATTCAGTTCCACGAGTTCGAGAACGGTTTCAGGCAGTCCGGCATGAGAAATGGCGAACTGACCGATCTTACGGAAATGGATAAGGGGGTGCGCGTTGTCACGAAACTGCTCAACCGTCCGGTGCTTGGCGCGGCGCCTGTGTACGAGGCGCCGGGGAGCATATTGTTTGAGAATGCCGCCGGAGGCAAGGTGCTTGTGCTGGCGCAGAAGATACCGGAGATGATGCCGAAGTATTATGAGGCTACGCTCTTTTCCGAAAGCTACAAGGCGGCGATGATCAGGTGGCTGACGCTTCTTGAAGGGAGGCTGCCGGGCGGAGTCTGCTATCAGGGCGTGGGGCCGGTCACATGCGTTAGCGGAACCGCAGGAGATGGTGAAAGGATTGTGGTCCTGAACGCCTTGGATATCGATGGAGATATGGAGCCGGAGCTGCAGTTTGAGCGTATGCCTGCATCGATTGAGCGCATGCGTGGGGATGGCACATGGCAGCAGGTCCGCTTTGAGAAGATGGCATCTGGCACTTGCAGACTGTTCAGCGGGCTCCTCACCCAGCGCGCCGCGATTTTCCGGGTGAAGTGAAATGTCGGTGCAACAGGGGCGAAATGAAAGGAGAACAGCATGACAAGGTTTTGTGTTCATCCTGTTGTTGGATGTTGTGGTATAATGGCTGACCATGTACAAAACGATATTTTTGAGAACAAGGTACTTGGTGCTTGCTGCCGTGTTTGTCGCATCGGCTGCAGGATCGGTGCTGTGCGCCGAAGAGACTGCACCGGAGACGGACGGAGAGATATGGAACCGTGGTGTTGACCTCTACCGCGCCGGAAACCATACCAATGCGCTTGCCGTCCTCAAACCGCTGATACTTTCCAAGACGCATGGCGTGCGCGCATCGGAACTTGTCGGCGCGATTGAGTTTGCCGAGGGATTGAAACGCGGCGGCGAAGGCGTAGGGAAATCTCTGGCATCGTTGGAGAGTGCGGCATCGGATTTCCAGTTGGCGCTTCGTTCGAACCCTGCCGATCCTCGCATGAACCGAAACTTCACGCGTGCGGTAGACCGTCTGCCGGAGTTGCGCGAGCAGGCTCATGTCGAGAAGGTGATGAAGGAGCTAGGCCAGCAGGATACTGGCGCTCTCCTTGGCGCGGGTGTCAAGGATGTCCGTGCGATGCTCAAGGAGTTCCCTACAGCCCTTACGAACGATGCGCGGCGTACGGTTGCGATGTGCGATGCGATGGCAAAGCGCGCAGAAAGGCTGAACGATACATGGATTGCCGTGAAGGCCGGCGTTGCGCAGTCCGTAACGAACGAACAGCAGGCGATGACGATCAGCGCTCAGGTGGAGGAGGCGAGAGCCGCGACTGGATCTGCTGTGGTTGCGCTGTCTGACATAGATCCCGCGGCCCAGGAGCATCTCAGAAAGGCCGAAGCCTCGTTTACACGCTTCTGGAAACTTGTGATCCTGCCACCCGCCGCGTGTGACGAATCCATGCTGTCGCAGACGAACGAACTCCTGAGGATCGAAAATGAGTACGGACGCGACTGGCAGCAGGAGGCATTGGAGTTCACACAGATGTTCAGGGCTAAGTTCCCCATGTGGGCGCAGGCATACGAACAGCAGGCCCAGGCAGACACGAACAAGCCGCCATTCACCAAGGAGGCCCAGGCGGAGATCAGCGCCCTTGCCACAGAGGTGGAGAAGATTCAGCTTGAACTGGCCAAGGATAAGGCTGACTCCGGCAAGGTTGAACGCAAAGGAGGCGGAAAGGCTGCTGAACGAGCGGCAAAACAGTTTGAAGCGCTGAAGAAGCTTGCTCGCATCAAGGAACTCTTGCCCAAAGACAAGAATGGCGGCGGCGGACAGAGCCAGCAAAATCAGCAGAACCAGAATCAGCAGCAGAATCAAGAGAAGGATCAGGACAAGAACAAGGACAAAAACGAGGACGAAAAGCAGCGGCAAGATCAGCAGAATCAGGATCAGCAGGAAAAGCAGGACGAAAAGAAGGAGCAGGAAGAGCAGCCGTCCGCCGCCGAGGAGCAGGAAAATAAGAATGACGATCAGGTGGAAGACATCCTTCGCCGTGCCCAGGAACGCAGCGATCAGCACGATGCCGACAAGAAGGCACGAATGAAAAAGGCTCCGCTTCCCGCCAACGAACGGGATTGGTAGGCTTGAGGTCTGCACAGTTGGGCAGATCAAATGGCGGCAAGGACAAAATCTATGTGGGCTGGACGGTTGGTGAGGATGCCGGCGTGATGTACCGCGGATTGAAACTCATCCCGATTGACTGTTTGCGCTACGAATGATGCCATAAAAGAAAAGTTGAAAAAAGTAGTTGCGGAGAAATGTCTTATGTGGTATACTACGCGGCGTTTTGTTTTTGGGGCTATTAGCTCAGTTGGTTAGAGCGCTTCCTTGACATGGAAGAGGTCAGTGGTTCGAATCCACTATAGCCCACCATTCTGCGGCGGATTTAAGACGCCAGCGAAACCCCTCGGACTGTAGCTCAGTTGGTAGAGCACGACACTTTTAATGTTGGGGTCGCGGGTTCGATCCCCGCCAGTCCGACCATTCTGTAAGAGTCGTTCATCTATCGAACTTGCGGGAAAGTTCGCGGTTTGAGGTGAAGATCATTACCGGCTTTCCGCGTGGGCATACGTAAGGCATGCGGGTGCGGCCTAACTCTTCGACGAGTCTTGACGCATCTTCCATCGTGAACTTGCGCGATGCTCCGGCAAAGGATCTTGCCACGGATTTCGCTATCAACTCCTCGCGCCAGAGATCTCCGCGCTTGACGCCCGCCTCGCCAATGTCATATACGATTGAGGCAATAACATCTGCAGCGTTCTGTCCGGAGATTATGGCCGGGACCGCATCGATCTTCCATGTGTCCGGACCGAACTCCTCGATCTCAAAACCCTGCCTCAGCAGAATCGACTTGAATGTCTTGAGGCGTGCTGACTCCAGCGGCGAGAAGTGTACGGTCTCTGGTATCAGAAGCGGCTGTGAGGATGCCGTTCCAGACTCTGGGTTGTGTGCCGCCATCAGCTTTTCAAACGCAATCCGCTCCTGCGCAGCCTGTGGATTGAGCGTTACGATTCCTGCATCCGTCTCGATCAGAAGGTATCCTGATTCCGTATTCGCAAGCACCTTGAAGAATTTCCAAGGACCAGTGGAGGATGCGAGTGGGGGCGTTGGAGGTTTAACGCAGGGGATTTTTGAATTTAGAGTTGGGGTGTTGGAAATTGATGTCTGGGGAGTGGGTGCGTTTGGAGTCGGGTGATTCAGCGGAACTGCTGCAGGTGAAGGTGCTGCCGGTTTTGCCGGTTCTGCGGAAAAAGAAGGAAGTGCGCGCTGTATCGGGGCTGGCGTCGGTTGGAATGGAACGGAGAACACCGGTCGCTCCGTCGTTTCCGCAGGCGATTCTTCGGCTATGGCTTTCCCCTGCAGCGTTCTTGATATCGCCTCAATGATCGCAGACTTTACGTCTGCGGGGCGGCGGAAACGCACTTCGCGCTTGGCGGGATGCACATTCACATCCACCTCTGACGGCGGCACTTCGATGAACAGGAATATCGAGGGCTTGGATTCGTTACGCCCGGAAGGGTATGCCTCTTTAAGCGCATAGGCTATCGTGGGTGCGGTCGCAGGGCGTCCGTTCACGAAGATGAACTGCTCGCGGCGTACGGGGTTCTGCGACGGACGCGATATGTATCCGTATACACGTACTGTGCTCGTGTTTGCTTCGTCATCCGTCACCGGCACGAGTTCATCGGTGAAATCGCGACCGAAAAGGCCGGTGATGCGCTCTTCAATGGTGGATCCTGGCGCCAGACGGTGAACCTCCCTGCCGTCCACAGTCAGCGAAAAGCCAAGTTCGGGATGGGCGAGGGCGCTTATCGTGAACACGGACTTGATGTGACTTTCCTCGGTTGCGTACGAGCGGAGGAACTTGCGCCTGGCGGGAACATTGCAGAACAGGTCTCTCACCTCTACGCACGTTCCTGGCGGCGCTCCGCACTCCGACACTTCGGCAATGGTTCCGGCGTTGACGACGAGCTTTGTGGCGGAGTCGTTCTCCTTCCGCCTTGTCACGATTGTGAAACGCGACACGGAGGCTATGGACGGGATTGCTTCGCCTCTAAATCCAAGCGTATCGATCTTCTCAATGTCATCGACATCGCGGATTTTGGAGGTCGCCTGGCGCTCGAGCGAGAGAAGGGCATTGTCGCGGTTCATGCCGCATCCGTTGTCCCGTACGGCTACGAGCTTGCGTCCTCCTGCGGAGACCGAGATGTCTATGCGGTCGGCGCCTGCGTCGATGGCGTTCTCCACCAATTCCTTGAGGGCGGAGGCGGGGCGCTCCACGACTTCGCCGGCGGCGATCTTATTCGCCACATGGATGGGTAGAACCCGTATCTGTCCGTCCCGTTCCATCATCGGTCAAGTGTGAGGTTGCGTCTGAGATATGTCGGGATATCGAGATCCTCGTTGTGCCATATCGTCTTTTCAGAGTCCAGAAAGCGGTCTGCCGCGGCAAGCGCGGCTTCGGCGTTTTTGCGGTTCTTGGCGGAGGCGCGGGCAGCCTTGCGAGATTCCTTCGTGCTTTTTGCTATGGCGCTCTCTTCGAACACCAGCACGGCGACGGCAAGGCGTCCGGAGAATGTCGCCTCATCGTTTACCGTGCCGAGCTGGAACGAGGCGGAGCGTCCGAATGCGCTTCGGAATCCGTCCGCAACACGGGCGATCTCGGAAAGCCTGAGGTCATCGCCCGCAAGAATTCCCATGAAGATGGATTTGACCGGAGCGTGCGCGGTGCCGTCTGCAAGGAGGCGCGACGAGGCAAGATCCCTAAGCGCATCCTCCGCACGGTCGGGTCCGAATGCGGTAGCGGTTGCAAATCTCGCGCGTCCGGAGCCAGCCATCGCATTGTGGAGGCGTTCTGCGTCCAGTGATATGTAGCCAGGCTTTTCAAGCATGCGCCAGAGGAGGGTGATTGCGGTGGAAAGGGTGTCTGTCGCGATCTGAAGCGCGTCTTTCATGTTGTCGGAAGGGGCGTCCGCGACGAGCGAATCCAACGGAAGTGGCACGACGACGTCTGCAGCGTGCTCTATTGTGCCGAATGCCGTCATTGCCGAGGTTATTCGCTCTTCTCCTTCGAAGGAGAATGGATGCGTGGCGAACACCAGCGATACGATTCCTCGTTCGGAGAGATGTTTCGCGATCTCGCTGGTTGCGCCACCGCCGGTTCCGCCGCCGAGTGCGGTGACGATGACGGCGGTGCGCACTCCGTCGAGATGTGCATCGAGCACATCTGGTTTGTCGAGAAAAGCAGCTCTGGCCTCAGCGGGGAGTCCGCCGGTTCCGCGTCCGGCGAGACGTTCGCCGCCGATAAGGGCGAACGGGATGTCGGGTGAACTGCCTGATGAGGCGTCGGTGTCTACGGCCAATGCACGTATGGCCGCGCCGTACGCGCGCCTGACGCCGCGCACCGTGGCCGAACCGGTGCCGCCTATGCCGAGAAGCAGAAGTGAAGAGGTTTCAGTTTTCATTGGCCTTTGAAGAGTTTCTTGAAAATGTTGGTTATTGGGTCAAAGAGCGACTGTTCGCCCGTATTGCGCTGTTCGAGAAGAAGCGCGCCTATTATCGTAGCGTGCCGGGCGGGGAATTCGTCGTGTTCAAGACCCTCTATCCCGGGTATGAGCGAGCCGACCCTCACAATGCCGCCGAATATGTTTCGGGCGAGCGAGGTTATGTTCGCAAGCCGTGCGCCGCCGCCGGTAAGCACCACGCCACCACCGATCCGGTGAAGGACGCCGTCGGCATCCAGCTTCTCGCGGATTACGGAGAAAAGCTCGCCGATGCGTGCGTTCACGACGGTGTCGAGCGCACGCATCGATATTGTTGCGCCGTCTCCGGATATGAGCGAAGACGGCACCTCCACTCGTCCCGTTCGTTCCGGCGAGAATATTGCGCTGGAAGACATCTTTACTTTTTCAGCTTGCGAGAGAGAAAGCGAGAATGCGAGCCTGATGTCATTTGTCACATGGTCGCCGCCTACACCAAGTACGCCTGCATGTATCATGCGTCCGTCGGAGAAGGCCGCATATGACGTGGAGCCGCCGCCGAGATCGATCACCAGAGTTCCGGCGGTCTTGTCTTCAGGTGTCAATACCGCTTCTGCCGCGCATCTTCCGGCGAAGTACGAATCGGATATCTCGAGTTTTGCGTTCTTTGCCGTCGTCTGGGCGTCGTTAACCCTGGACTTGGAGCCATGCACCACGAGCGTGCGGAGTTTGAGCAGTCGGCCGGACATGCCTTTGGGGGAGGTGATGCCGTCCAGACCGTCCAGACCGTATCCGAGTTCGGAGATGTCCAGCAACACTCTGTCGTCCTCAAGGCCTGTGTCGAACGACCGGTTGTATATTTCGGCCAGGTCGTTGTCGGTGACGGTCTTGTCCACCTGCCATTGTGTGACCAGCTGCTCGGTTCTGATTTGCGGGCCGGATATGGCAAGTGCGGCGTGACCTATCGAATAGCCCGATTCGCTTTCCAGATGCTTAAGTACGGATGATACCGATACGGTCGCCTTCCCGATGTCGGTAATCTGGCTCTTGCGCACGCCGGATGACGGTATGTCGCCTTTCGCCACGATGTTAAGTCGTCCCGGACCGAGCGGTTCGGCGATTGCGATAGATGTGCGTGTGGTGCCGATTTCAAGTGCGGCAACAGGGTCTGTAAGGTTCATTTACTCTGCCTTTGTTGGATCGTTGGCGTAGATGCGTCCCGGTACGCCATAGTCTGTGGCGTTCCACAATTTTGTGCCGGCGGCCACGTTGGACTTCATGGCCTGCGAAAGGCGCTTGAGCTGTCGGTGAAGTGATTCCCGTGATGCTTTTGTGTTTGATTCCATGTCCTCCCACGCGATCTTGGCGCGTGAGGAGTCTCCCAGCGTGGCAAAAAGGTAATCCTGCTTGAATGTGTCAACCTCCTGGATCTTCAGTGCCGCGAACTCTGGGTCCGAGGCGGCTTCCAGCAGGCGGAGCGCAGCCATTGACATGCCGGACAGCGAGGCTCCAGCCGTAGACGTATTCTTTTTCACCTCGCGGATTATCGGCAGGAGTGTGGTGTCCCGTCTCGGATACCAGAACACCTTTCCTTCACTGTCAGCGGTGTAGTTCGGGTTTGCGTTTGCGCCGGCGCCTATCACACGCACGACGGGGATGCGTTCCGAAATCTCGATGCGTACCCTGTTCGGGACCGTCCTGACGATCTTGATGTCGCGGAGGTTTGGCATGTCGCGGATCAGCCGCTCGCGCAGTTCTGCGAACGGAAGCTGTGCCAGGTTTACGCCATTCGTGAGGTTGAAGTGATTTATGAAGAGACGTGTCGGCAATATCTTGCCAGTGATTATCTCAACCTGTTCACCGGCGTCCGTAAGGCAGCATTGACGCTCATAAACCGCCACCAGACGATTGAACGCCATGGCCGCTCCGCATATGACGAGCGCGACAACGGCGACTGCCGCAGCCGCAACAAGGGCAATAGCCCTGCCTTTGCCTTTGTTTTGTGTCGTTATTTTTTTCATTTCACCTGGTCGAATTTTGCGGATGAGATTATCTTGTCGCAAAGCTCTGGGAAGGACAAGCCCATCTTTGCGGCGGCTTTGGGGACCAGTGAGTGCTCCGTCATGCCGGGAAGCGTGTTGAGCTCGAGGATGAACGGATCGCCGTCCCTGTTGATCCGGAAATCGATGCGTACCATTCCGCGGCAGTCTAGTGCGCGGTAGGAGTCCACCGCAAGCTGCTGAACCTTGGCGAGGAACGGATCGGACGGAAAGGGATAGGTCGTTTCGTCGGATTCGTATTTCTCCTCGTATCCGTACCAGCCGTTCTTTGCGCATATTTCGATGACGGGGAATGGGATCCCATCAAGGACGCCAACAGTCATTTCACGTCCGTCGATGAAATCCTCCACGATGACTTCGTTCCTGCCCGGCTGGGCGGCGAGAGCAGCCTTGAGTGCTCCATTCCATTCGTTTGGCGTGGAGACCTTCGATATCCCTACGGATGAACCGTCTGACGGCGGCTTTACCACGACAGGAAGGGGCAATGGGGACTCGGGCGTGTCGGGCGAGGCCAGGGTCCATTTCGCGGTCGGAAGGCCGTTGAACTCAAGCACCATCTTTGAGCGTATCTTGTCGATCGCGATGCGGGAGGATTTTGCGCCAGGACCGGTGTATGGAATCTTCCGGGCGTCAAGCATCGCCTGCACTCCGCCGTTCTCGCCCCATCCCCCGTGAAGGGCGAGGAAGCAGGCGTCACATTCGGGAAGGGTTGAAAGGGAATCCTCGTCCAGCACAACAGGGACGACTTCGTATTTGCCTAGCGAAGAAAGGGCCACAGCGACATTCCTGCCGCTTACGAGCGAGACTTCGCGCTCGTTCGACGTGCCGCCCATGAGCACGCATATCTTCTTAAACTTACTCATGCCGGACATTATACCAAAACAAGCGTTGTTTGCGTTTCGGTTTTAGCGTTGATTGAGACTGGGTGCTCCTGCGTCGTGGCAGTCGGCGCGGTTTTGGTATAATTGGCGGCATTGACAACAAAAGGCACAAAGTGTTTGACATGAAGGGAAAACTCCAGAGGCGGGTGTGGGTCGAGGTGGACCTCGGCAGACTCCGCGGAAACTACCGCCGGATAGCCGGCGCGGTAAGGCCTGCGAAGGTCCTGTGCGTCCTAAAGGCGAACGCATACGGCCTTGGCGTGGACAGGTATGCCGCCGCCCTCGCCGAGACGGATTGCGTCGGGTTCGGCGTCGCCGAGCCGCACGAGGCTCTGCAGCTCATGCCGTTCGGAAAGCCGGTTCAGATACTGTCGTCGATCCTTCCCGACGAGATCGCGCCGATGGTCGAGGCAGGAGTGACGCTTCCGGTTACGGATGTCGCGACGGCGAAGCTCATCGACAGGACGGCAAGGCGCCTCGGGCGCACGGCAACCGTCCACTTCAAGATAGATACCGGCATGGGACGGCTGGGCATTCTTGCGTCCGAGGCGGCAGATGCGATACGCAGGGTGGCGGCCCTGGAGAACCTGGATTGCGAAGGCGTGTTCTCCCACTGTCCAACGGCGTATGATCCGGCGGACGAATTCGCCAACGACCAGATATCGCTTTTCAAGTCCATACTCAAGGATGTCGCGAGGGACGGGATCCGCTTCAGGAAAGTGCATATTGCCGCTTCGGACGCGATCAACAACTTCCCGGCGGCAAAGCGCGCACCGTTCAACATCGTGCGCACGGGCATCAACCTTCACGGAAGCTTCGATCCCAACGGACGCCGTGTGCTGAAGCTGGAGTCCGTCCTTTCGCTGAAGACGCGCGTCGCGCAGGTGCGCACGCTGCCGGCCGGAACGACGCTTGGCTATGGCCGGACATGGTGTCTTTCAAGGCAGACGAAGGTGGCCACGATATCCGCCGGATATGCGGACGGACTGCCGATCGCGCTCACGAACCGCGGACACGTGCTCATCAACGGCGCACCGTGTCCCGTGATCGGACGCATCTCGATGGACTATACGACCGTGGACGTGTCGAAAGCCGGCGACGTGAAGGCCGGCGACGAGGTGGTCGCGCTCGGCGGCACCGGGAAATACGCCGTCACGCCGGACGACTGGGCCGCGTTGAAGGGGACGCACGCCTATGACATCATATGCTCCTTCGGCAACCGTGTGGAGCGCGTGTACAGGCCATGACGCCGATGCCAGGCAATTCAAAGAGGAAGTCAACAATGGCAGATGATTATGAACTGATGGATTCCGGTGACGGGAAAAAGTACGAGCGGTTCGGCAGCGTATCGCTCGTTCGCCCCTGTTCCCAGGCGATGTGGCGGCCCGAACGGCCTGACGACTGGTCGCGCGCCACGGCTGCGTTCGATCGCGAGGACGGCAACCGCTGGCACAATCGCGGCGCACTGCCCAGGGAATGGACTATCGAGACCGCAGGCGTGAAGTTCCGCCTCAGCGGCACGGACTTCGGCCATCTCGGAATATTCCCGGAGCAGCGCGCGCAGTGGAGGTGGATAAGGGAGACCGTGGCTGCGAACGGCGGTTCGCGCAACGCCGTCCTCAATCTCTTCGCGTATTCCGGCGGCAGCACGATGGCGGCGGCGCTAGGAGGCGCGGAGGTGTGCCATCTCGATGCCTCCAGGGGCATGGTGCAGTGGGCCCGCGACAATGCCGCACTGAACGGACTCAAGGACCACCCCATCCGCTGGATCACAGACGACGCCCACAAGTTCATGGAACGCGAGAACCGTCGCGGCAGGCGCTATGACGCGGTCGTGTTCGACCCTCCTACATTCGGGCGCGGGGCGAACGGCGAGATGTACAAGATAGAACGCGATCTCAAGCGGACAATCTCGCTCGTGAAGGACGTTCTCTCGGAGAAGCCGCTTTTCGTGCTGTTCTCGTCGCACACGCCGGGTCTGTCCTGCGCCGTTGCGGCGAACATCATGGGGCAGGCTTTCCCTGAAGCGAAGATCGAGGCGGGCGAGATGCTCCTTGAGGGGCGTTCCCTTCCTTGTCCGTCGGGAATCTACTGCCGTGTGGTCTTTCCGCGTGCCGTTTGCTATAATTCGATGCCGTGAAGAACCTGATTGTCATAGCCGGAAGCGGCATATACCCGGAGCTCGTGGTGCGAGGCGCCAAGGCGGCCGGCGTACCGAACGTGGATGTCCTTGCCGTGCGCGGATCGACGAGCCGCGCCACCAGGTGCGCCGCCGACGGAGTGCACGAAATCGGAATCGGCGAGATCGCCGCAGGCATCCGCTGGATCGCCGCGCAGGGATACGACGGCGCAGTGCTTGCGGGTCAGATAAATCCGCTTTCGCTGTTCAGGTCGAGATTCGACGAAGAGGTGAAGGCATGGCTCCGTTCGCTTCCGTGCAAGAATGCGCATACCGTGTTCGGCAGGCTGGTCGAGGAATTCGAGAAGGCCGGCGTCAAGGTGCTCCCGGCCACGAGCTACATGGAAGCGTGTCTTCCAGATGAAGGCGTCCTTACGGCGCGTGCGCCGGATGAGCGGGAGTCCAGGGACATTGCGCATGCCGCGGCGGTGGTCCGCGATGTCGGGCGGCATGACGTCGGGCAGACCGTTCTGGTGAAAGAGGGCATGGTTCTTGCGGTCGAGGCTTTCGAGGGCACGAACGCCGCAATCCTTCGCGGCGGCAGGCTGGGCGGCAAGGGAGCCGTGATATTCAAGGGCGCCCGTGAAGGGCACGACATGCGCTTCGATGTGCCCGTCATCGGGATGAAGACGCTCAAGACGATGAAGCGGGCCGGTGTCACGGCGTTGGCGTTTCAGGCGGGGCGTCAGATCGTTTTGGAGAAGGAGGCCGTCATCGCCTATGCGAACCGGCATGGGATTGCGCTGGCTGGAATGCGCACTGATTTGCCGCCCGCTCCGACGCGCCCTGATAGCTGTGGCGCGTAAGCTGTTTCGAGTGGCGCGACAGTAACCACGGTCGCGGTATGGTATAATACTCGGCAATGAAAACGGAAATACTTCCATCGCTTCTCGCCGCCGATTTCGGTCGGCTCGCCGACGAGATACTCCGTGCCGAATCTTCCGGCGCGGAGGCACTCCATCTTGATGTGATGGACGCGCATTTCGTTCCGAACCTTTCGTTCGGGCCGGATGTGGTGGCCCTTGCGGCAAATGTGGCGCCGGGGTTCTACCGGAACGTGCATCTCATGATGACCCGCCCCGATCTCTACCTTGAGGCCTTTGCCAAGGCGGGTGCGCAGACGATCCAGATACACGTCGAGGCTGACTGTGACGTCCATGCGGAACTGAAGCGGATACGGTCCATGGGTCTGAGGAATGCGGTCGTGGTTAACCCGGAAACCCCTGTCGGCCGCCTTTACCCGTATCTTGACGAAGTGGACGAGGTCCTTGTCATGACGGTGCATCCCGGATACGGCGGACAGAAGTTCATTGAAGATTGCATGCCCAAGGTGTCGGATCTCCGCAGCCTGCGTCCTGATCTCGACATCATGGTGGACGGCGGCATCAACGCAGAGACGGCCGTGATCGCCGCAAGGGCGGGAGCCAACCAGTTTGTCGCGGGATCGTATCTGTTCAGGCAGACGGACATGAAATCCGCCGTCGATTCCATGCGCAAGGAGGTTTCGACATGAGACAGGCGAATAGGAAAAAGGAACCGGATCAGAAGAAGATCGCCGCGCTTGTGAAGTCGCTTCTTGTGGAGCTCGGCGAGGATCCAGGGCGCGAGGGGCTCAGAAGGACGCCTGAACGAGTGGCGAAGTCTCTCACCTACCTGACGCGCGGATACCGCCAGAACGTGAAGTCGGTCGTGAACGGAGCGTATTTCACCAGCGGCACGAACCATATGGTGATTCTCAAGAACATAGAGCTCTACTCCATGTGCGAGCATCATATGCTGCCTTTCTACGGTTCCTGCGCGATCGGCTACATATCCAAGGGAAAGGTGCTCGGCGTATCCAAGCTCGCCCGAATCGTCGACATGTATGCGCGCCGTCTCCAGATCCAAGAGACGCTTACGGAGCAGATCGCGGATGCGATCATGAAGGAGGCTAATGCCGAGGGTGTCGGTGTGGTGATTCGCGCAAAGCATCTCTGCATGATGATGCGCGGCGTCGAAAAGCAGAACTCCGAGATGGTGACGTCCGCAGTCCTCGGTACCTTCCGCTCGGACGAGAAGGTGCGCGGAGAATTTCTGTCTCTAGTGAACGGATAAGACAATGGAAAAGAAGACAAAACCGCTTTTCATAGTGATGAGCGCACCATCCGGGTGCGGAAAGTCGACTCTCATAGATCTGCTTCTGCAGGAATACTGCGATCTGCAGTATTCGATATCATGCACGACTCGTGAACCGCGCGGACTGGAGGAGGATGGCATCGACTACCACTTCATGTCGGCGAAGCGCTTCAGGGAACTGCTTGGGGAGAATGCGTTCCTTGAACATGCCGAGGTGCACGGAAACTACTACGGCACACTGAAAAGTCCGATCGAGGAGGTCCTTGCGGAGGGCAACTCCATGATCCTAGACATAGATGTCGTCGGCGCGGCCAAGGTGCGTGACTATGTGCGCAGACTGCCGCCGACCGATCCGCTGCGCGACGGATATGTGGACATATTCATCAATCCGCCGGACATGCAGACCCTGCGCGAGCGCCTTGAGGGGCGCGGCACCGATTCCCCTGAAGTGATCGAGCGCCGTCTTGCGAACGCAGAAGGGGAGATTGCCCGTGCAGACGAATACATGTTTCAGGTGACGAACGACGATCTTGCGACGGCCTACAAGAAGCTGTGCGACCTGATTGACGTGAAGTCCGGAAGGATGTGAGGGTAGTTGAGGTTGGCTAGATGAAGATCGTGCTTGGAGTTACGGGGTCCATCGCCGCATACAAGGCGTGCGAGCTTGTTCGTCTTTTTGTGAAGGGCGGCGATGACGTGCGTGTGGTTATGACCAGGTCCGCATGCGAATTCGTCACTCCGCTAACGTTCCAGACCCTCTCCCGCAACCCAGTGGGGGCGGAACAGTTCGCGCTACCGGCTGAATGGAAGCCCGAACACATCGCATATGCCGATGCAGATGCTGTCGTCGTGGCCCCTGCGACGGCGAACATGATCGCCAAGATGGCGCATGGACTTGCGGACGATCTTCTTTCCTCCACGCTTCTTGCGACCCGTGCGCCTGTGTTTGTCGCCCCGGCTATGAACGACGGCATGTGGGACAATCCCGCAACGCAGGCGAACATAGCCATGCTCAAGGCCCGCGGTATCACGGTGATCGAGCCTGCTTCTGGCGAACTTGCCTGCGGAACGGAGGGCAAGGGCCGTTTCCCCGCACCTGAAGCGATCTGCGCGTCGGTAAGGCTGGCATGGCAAACGGACTCCAAGTCCCTTGCCTCCCCTCAGTTGCCAACGTAAATTTGCGGTGTGAATGGAAAAGTGGTATACTACGCCCGTTTTTTCTGAAAAACAAAGGAGTCAGACAGAAATGAAGATCAACTTTGGAGGCGTCACCGAAAACATCGTGACGCGCAAGGAGTTTCCGCTCAAGAAGGCCCAGAGGGTTCTCAAGGGCAAGACCATTGCCGTGCTTGGCTACGGCATTCAGGGCCCGGCGCAGGCGCTTAACATGCGCGACAACGGCATCAACGTGATTGTCGGTCAGCGCAAGAGCAAGGGTGCCAACTCCAGCTGGGGGCGTGCGCTTAAGGATGGATGGGTTCCCGGCAAGACTCTCTTCTCCATTGAAGAGGCCGCAGAAAAGGGTGATATCGTGATGCTTCTTACCTCCGACGGTTCCGTCGGCGAGGTCTGGAAAAAGATCGAGAAGTATATGACCCCTGGCAAGACGCTCTACCTCTCCCATGGTTTTGCCTATGAGTACCGCAAGATCACAGGCGTCAACCCCTCCAAGGATGTCGACGTGATTATGGTTGCCCCGAAGGGTTCGGGCACGAACGTGCGCCGCAACTTCCTCAACGGCGCCGGAATCAACTCGTCTTATGCCATCGCGCAGAATGCAACCGGCAAGGCCGAGGAGAACACGCTCGCCATCGGCATCGCCGTCGGCTCCGGCTATCTCTTCCCGACCACGTTCCACAATGAGGTCACGTCTGACCTCGTCGGTGAGCGCGGCATTCTCATGGGTGCGCTCTGCGGCGTGATGGAGGCCCAGTACTACTGCCTCCGCGACAACGGCCACAGCCCGTCCGAAGCCTTCAACGAAACGTGCGAAGAACTCACGCAGTCCCTCGCCCGCCTCGTGGATGAGAACGGAATGGACTGGATGTACTCCAACTGCTCGCAGACCGCACAGCACGGCGCTCTCAAGTGGCGTCCGTTCTTC
>SUVZ01000536.1 GCA_015061765.1 Lentisphaerota bacterium | reverse complement strand
GGATTCACCAGGTCCGTCACGGAGCTGGGATGCGACGCGAAGATCTCCCGCAAGGGCCGTATTCTATTTGATCTTCCTGCGCTTGGCGTGTCGTTTCAGCGTCTCGTGAAGTGAAGGACGTTTTGCTATAATCCTCCGCATGAAAAAACTTTTTTCCCTGTCCATCGCCTCCATTGTTGCGGTGGTTAGTGCCGTTGATGTCGATTCCTTCCGGAATCCAGGTGTGGAGTACCGTCCTGAAACATGGTTTCACCTCATTGGCGGGAATGTATCGAAAGAGGGAATGGATGCTGATCTTGATGCAATATCTCAGGCGGGGATTTCTGGAATACATCTTTTCCACGGGCGTTCGGATCACGGCGCATGGCCGAATGTGAAGAGGCAGATTCCGTGCCTGAGTGAGGACTGGGACGATCTCATCCGTTATGTGGCGGATGGCTGTGAGGCGCGGAATCTTACCTTCAAGATGCAGAACTGCCCGGGTTGGTCGATGAGTGGCGGACCGTGGATTGCATCGTCCAACGCAATGCGCAATCTTACGTATTCCCGTACGGATGTGAAGGGCGGGGCTCCTCTCGATGTTTCACTTCCTGTACCGCAGATGCCGATCCCTGAAGAGAGGATGTCAGAAACCGACCGTGACTACCAGGACCTTTTCGTGCTTGCGTTTCCGACTCCTGAGGGGGACGAACCGTCTCTTCCTGAACCGGTGATGATATCGGAACGGGTGGAGCCGGGACGTTGCGTGACGCGCAGATACAGATTCCCGCGTCCGGTCGTGGTGCGGTCCGTCGAAATCCCGGCACCGCGCCAATTAAGCAGGGCGTGGAGCTATGATATGGATGGAGAGGTGTCGGTGTTTGCAGTGTATGACAACCCAAGAGAAGCCAAGTCGTCGTTTGGCGCGTCCGTTTTTGGCGCGTCCATCCCCAATGGATGCTGGCAGGATAATGTTCCGTTCACCGTTTCTGGTGCGGGAATCGATGGTGCCATCAAGCCTGCCGACACGTGGGAGGTTCGGATAGCGAGCAGCCGTCCGCTGACCGTCCCGTACATCCGGTTCCATGCTGGATTGCGCAACCACAACTGGGAAGGGAAGGCGGGCTGGGTTCTCCGCGGCGTGAAGTCGTCAAACATGCTGAAGGATTCGTGGCGCGAATCGATGGTTGTGCGCAGTCGTGACATACTCGACATTACGGACCGGTTCAAGGACGGCAGGCTTGAGTGGACGCCGCCGGAAGGTCATTGGACCGTTCTACGTATCGGACATGTGAACAACGGTACGAAGAATGCGCCTGCACCGCCGGAGGCGACGGGCTGGGAGTGCAACAAAATGGATCCTCGCGGAATCGACGCGCATTTTGCCGCCTACATAGGACGTCTTGCGAAGGGACCGCTCGCCGGCGGCAGACTGAAGGGGTTCATTGTGGACAGCTGGGAGTGTCGCCGCCAGACATGGACAGAGCACTTGGAGCGCGATTTCCGTTCGCTCCGCGGCTACGATCTGAGGAGGAATCTCCCTGCCGTTTTCGGATGGCTGATCGATTCGCCTTCGAAAACTGATGCGTTCCTTCGCGACTGGCGGCAGACTCTTGGCGAGCTCGTTGAGAAGAACTACTATGCCCGCATGGCCGAGATTGCCCGTGAAAACGGCATGGAGGCCCAGTATGAGGCTGCGTTTGGTGATGTGCTCCCTGGGGACATACTTTCCTTTTGGAAATATTGTGATACTCCAATGACGGAGTTCTGGTTTCCTCGTGCGGAGGAAAGCGTCGGACAGGATGATTACAAGCCGATACTTCCGTGCGCTTCGTCTGCTCATGTGTATGGGAAGCGGCGCGTTTCTGCGGAGGCGTTTATCACGACACGCCTGTCGTGGAGTGAGGATCTGAAGCGTCTCAAGGCATGCGCCAACCATGCTTTTGCGCGCGGTGTTACGCATCTTGTGTTCCATACCTATACGCATAATCCGCAGGTTGGATGGAAATTGCCCGGCACGAGTTTTGGAACGAGCATCGGAACTCCGTTCATACGTGGCCAGACATGGTGGAGACATATGCCCGAATTCACCGCGTGGGCGGCAAGATGCGGCAGGATGCTTGAGGGCGGCAAGCCTGCAAATGACATTCTGTGGTTCTTGGGCGAAGACGTCGACCACAAGCCGAATGAGAGAAGTCCGTTTCCGCACGGATACAAGTACGACTACATAAACCGCGATGCGCTCATGAACCGAATCTGCGTGAAGGATGGACTTTTTGTCGCTGCTGACGGCACTTCGTGGAAGGTGCTGTGGGTGCCGCCGTCGTACAGGACGGATGCAGTGAGGAAACGTCTGCAAGAGTTCGCCAAGGCGGGTGGCAAAGTGGTGTTCGGTTCTCAAGTCACTCCCGAGAAGAATATCCTGAAGGTCGTGGGGGGGCTCAAGCCGGATGTCATATGCGGTCCTGATGCCCTTGGCCGTGCCATAACTGATTTTCGCCGCCATGAGCAGCAGATCGAATGGTATCATCGCCGTGGCGGGGATGCGGACTGGTATTTCGTGTCGGCGAACGGCATGGATGCCTATAGGGGTGATGTGACGTTCCGCATGGAAGGGGATGTATCGGTGTGGGATCCGGTGACGGGCGACATTTCAAAGCCTGAGGTCGTCCGGACGGGCGGCGGATCGACAACACTTCGCCTTGATATCGCACCTGCGGAGAATATCTTTGTGGTGTTCTCCCGAAAGCCTTTGGATGTCAGTACGGCGTCGGCCGCCATGCCGACGGAGACGGATTTCCGGGATTTGAGGAATCTCCGTAACTGGATGATTTCCTTCCCGTCCGGATGGGGCGCTCCGCAGTCCATATCCCTGAACAG
>SUVZ01000535.1 GCA_015061765.1 Lentisphaerota bacterium | reverse complement strand
CGCGACGGCTACGATGACGGAATTCTCTGGTGCGGCCAAAACAAGCAGATGGTTCCCACGAAGCGTTTCGAGGCGTGGCGTGAAGGGCTCGAGGATATCGCCTACATGGATCTCCTGGCAAAGGCGATGGCGCGCGCAAAGGCGAAGGGTCGAGACGTATCCAAGGCACGGTCGCTTCTCGATGCGCGCGCGGACGTGATCCGTGCCCATGACCAGAAGGTTCTCGACGACTGGAGGCTTTCCGTCGGCAGACTGATTGATTCGCTTTGAATGTTTGGCAGATGCGGCGGCGGACGGGGCCGACGTATCTTTATGGTTGATTGCAAAACGGCAATTGGTTATAATTCCCGGCCATGAATGCGTACGGAGGAGGTGTGCGCATATGGAGGAGAAAATGGGCATACTGGAATTCCTGATGCTGTTCTGCTTTTGCTTTTCGTGGCCGTTTGCGATCGTCAAGTCGTACAGGTCAAGGTCCACGAGCGGCAAGAGCCTGCATTTCATGCTTCTGATAATGGGAGGATATGTGTTTGGCCTCATTCACAAGATCATGTGTGGATTTGACTGGGTGTCGTGGGCGTATGTCGCAGGCTTTCTGCTTGTGCTGACGGATACGATATTGTATTGGCGCAACCGCCGCATCGAAAAATCTTCGAATCACTAAAAGGGAAAGACAATGAATAGACGTGAATTCCTCAAGCTGTCAGCCTGTTCAGCCGCCGCCGGTGCTGCCGGATGTGCGACCAGGCCTTCTGTTCCTGCGTGGACGGGGAAGGATAAGATATCTGCCGTGCTTCTGCATCTCGGCCACAATATGTGGTGCGAATGGCTGCCGGACGATGTGATGAAAACCGCAGTCATCAGGGACCGTTATGTGCCGGACTACAAGCTTCGCAACAAGGACGAACTCTGGAATCGTGTGACAAACCGCATGGCCGAACGCAAACTCAACATGGTCGTGATTGACGTAGGCGAAGGTCTGGTGTATCCAAGCCATCCAGAGCTGGCCATCGAGGGCAGCTGGTCTCCAGACAAAATGCGGGATGAGATTGTGCGTCTCCGCGGCATGGGCATCGAGGCGATTCCGAAGCTCAACTTCTCGGCTACGCACGACGGTTGGCTCAAGCACTATCATCGCATGCTTACGCTGCCGAAGTATTACGAGGTCGTGAAGGACGTGATCCGCGATGTCGCTGAAATATTCCAGACTCCGCGGTTCTTCCATCTTGGATATGACGAGGAGACGGCAGACTATTCGGCGAGACGCAACTATTTTGTGATGCGTGCGGGAGACATGTGGTGGCACGATTTCCTCTACACGATCAAGTGCGCAGAGGATTGCGGATGCCGTCCATGGGTGTGGAGCGACTATGGCTGGGATCACGCGGACTACTTCAAGCGCTGTCCGAAGAGCGTGGTGCAGAGCAACTGGTACTACGACGAGTGTCTCGGCGGATTCGATCTCTCCAAGGACAATACACCCCACCGCAAGCGACTGAAAGAGTTCTGGCTGCTCGAAGAGGCCGGCTTCGACCAGATTCCCTGCGGAACGAACTGGATTGGCGGCGCCCGCCGCCGCGCAAACATTGGAGCGAACGACGTAATCGGAAAGCTTGTTAAGCTTGGCCGCGAGGTCGTTTCCGACAAGCATCTCCTTGGTTTCATGATGGCTCCGTGGGCGTCCTGCAACAATGAGAAGAACACACGCATAAATCTTGATGGCGTGGATCTCTTTGCGGATGCGCTCGAGGGCAAGATCGCAGAGCCCGGGCCGTTCGTGGAACGGTAGGAGAGCGGCGTCATGAACATAAAGGATGGCGTCCGGGTTTTCCTGGGCAGCGGTTTTTTTCTGGGGCTGGGGCCGTTTGTCCCCGGCAGTTTCGGCGCGTTGACGGGTTTGGCGTGGCATGCGTTTGCGTTTCATCGCGGATGGCAGCCGCTTGATGTTCGCATATGGTGCCTGACCGGCGCGGTCATATTCTCTGCCATGCACTACATTCTAACGCCATGGGCCCAGAAATACTGGAATGATCCGGATCCGAAGAATTTTGTCCTTGATGAGATCGTGGGTTATCTTTGCGTGCCTGTGTTTGCCGTGGACTTTGTCTATTGGTGGCAGCTCGTCGCGGCGTTTGTGGTGTTCCGCATCCTTGATGCGATAAAGCTTCCCGGAGCCCGATACATAGACAGGAACATCCATAACGCGCATGGCGTCCTGTTCGACGATGTTGTGTCCGCAGCATATTCCGCCGCGATCGTTTCGGCTGTTACTTGGATATGGTTCTGATAGGATTGTGCGAACGGCAGGAGTTTTTATGACACTCGAGGAAGTTGCGAAGCGGACGGCCGGATCGGTCGAGGTTGATGTTCATGGTGCGGAGGTTTCATGCGCGTATGCAGGGGATCTCCTTTCCGATGTGATGGGGCACGCAGGGGAGGATTCCGTGCTGATCACGGTGCAGAACCATCTCAACACGATCGCCGTATGCACATTGGCCGGAATACGGGTCATTGTGATATGTCACGGAAGACCTGTCCCTCCGGATATGGCGGAGGCGGCGAAACGCGAAGGGGTAGCAATCGTCGTAACGCCTCTTTCTCAATATGCCGCCGCGCTTGCGTTGTCGGATCTTCCGCCTTGCGAAAGGTGATGAAATGCATGCTACGCTGGCAGATGTGATAGCGGACACCGCACAGAACTCGATTGAGGCCGGTTCGAGTGAAGTGCGGGTGACCGTCACGGAGACGGATGGCCGAATCGCCGTCGACATCCGCGACAATGGCAAGGGAATGGATGAGATGGTATTGAAGCGAGTATTCGATCCATTCTACACCGAGGCCGGAAAGCACGATAGGCGCAAGGTCGGTC
>SUVZ01000534.1 GCA_015061765.1 Lentisphaerota bacterium | reverse complement strand
AAAGCTCGAACTCGCGGCACGGTACGGCATCCTCGGGCGAGACGACGCCCCAAGGCGCGTATTTCTCCACCTTGGCGCCGCGCAGATTTCCGTGAACGCCCTCGCTTCGCGCATCATACCACTCGCCGTTGCGCAAGGCATTGAAGACAATCGGCGAGTCGTACGCGCGCCACGCGCGGTCCGTCACGAAAAACGTCCGTCCGTCGCAACGCAATTCGCCGCAGATCTTCGGGCAGCTTACCCAAGGCGCCGACGCGAAATACCATGCGTCGGTCGTGAACGTGTTCTGCCATCCGTTTCCGAGAAGCACCTCCAGCGTGTTCGTTCCGCTCTTCAGCATGCCCGCCACGGAGAAGTCGAGCGACGAGATGCGCTCGTCCGGCTGGCAGGTGACAGGCGAGAGGACGTCGTTCCCGGCCTTCGCGCCGTTCACGTAGACCTCGCACCATCCCGCGACGGCGACGGAGAACACGGCCTTCTTCGGTTTTGCATCAAGCGCAAACTCCTTCAGCAGCATCGGCGCGGGCTTCGCGGGATCCGCCGAGTCGCCGGAAATCCACTGCGGCGCGGGCAGTGCCGCAACGTCCATGTCGGCGGCGCAGACAAACGCAGAAAAGATCGTCATGATTCCTGATTTCATCTTTTCATCCTTCCTTTCTGTATGCGTTCCACGCGGCTTTACAGTTCGTCGAATCCGATGACGGCTACGCCGCATTCCTTCGCCGTGGCAAGGATGCTCTCGAGCCATTCGGTCTTCATGTTTATGCTCTTTGCTCCAGGGGCGATGCCGTGCGAAGTCAGAACGAACACCTCGTTGCGCTCCGCACAGCGGCGGACGCACTTCAAGATGTCCTCGATATCGGTGTTGTACGATTCGCCCACAAGCGCCGTGTCGAGACGGAAGCGATTCTGCAGTTCCTTCGCCGGGATGAACGCCTTGTCAACGGTATGAACGGGCCTTAATCCCGCCCGCTTCTCGCCCTTCGGGTCGTATGGCGTCACATCAAGGAGTCCGCCGCGCACGTGCTTGAATCCGTTAGTGCGGAAGAGTTCATCTGTCTCGCCGGTGAATTGGCAGTTCGGATAGGCGAACGACGTGATGTTCAGCCCTGCGGCACGACATGCCTCCAACTGCGGCGCAATCTCCTTCGTCCAATACTCGACGGCACCCATCGACGCCACGGCCGAATCCGCATTTCGATGTCCGAGTCCATGAAGACCGATTGAATGCCCATTGTGGTGCGAAAGCCAGCTGAGCGATTTCTTCGCCTGATCATCGAGTACGCCGCAGAAGAAGAACGTCACGCGTGCGTCGTACTTGCGGAAGAGAGGAGCTGCATTTTCCCACGCAACGAAGTTCCTGTCGTCGAAGGACATGACAAGTGCGCCTTTCCCTTTTGCGATCCAGTCCGTGTTCCTGCATATCCCCATCTGCACGAGCCATTCCCACAGAAGCGAATGCCAGGTTGTGAACACGCCCTTCGCCGATCCCATGGACCTGAAATCGTGGTCGCGCTTCGCAAAGACATGCATCTCGGCAGGAATACGCATCGAATGCAGTTTCTCATAGACCTTGACACTTGCTATCGACGAAAAACTGTCGGCATCGCCGTGCATGAGGAAAAGCGGACACGTCCTGGAGTCAAACTTGAACTCGGGGACGATTTCCCCTTTATTCGTCAGCACATAGGCCGGATACGCCGGTGCGGCCCAGTTCACATTGCACGGCAACGCGTCCACCTCGTCGATCGGCTCGTACGTCTGCGTCTGCGACGAAAGCGCCATCAGCAGCGTAAGGTGTCCTCCGGCGGAATAGCCGTAGAATCCGATCTTATTGGGACTGACGCCGTGCGCGGCGGCTCCGGCGCGGACGAGGCGGACCGCCCGTTGCGCGTCCTGCCACGCCGTGATGTGCTTCTCCACAAGCTTCGGGCGAGGCGTCCTGTAGTGCAGGCGAACCACCGTCATACCTTTGGCAAGCAGAAAGTCGCGCAGACCGTGCGACAGGTGTCCGCCAATCGCCCAGTAGCAACGCTCGTATCCGCCTCCGGGCGCCAGCACCAGCACGGCGTCGGTCGTCTTGTTTGACGGCGTGAACCATTCGATGAACGGACTGTTGTACTGGTGTTCCTCGACGCCGGGGATCTTGCCCTCGGGCCAGAGCGCAACGCGCTCGCCCTCCGGCTCGCCGGCCAGCGGGTCCTCCGCCGCCCGTACGGCGCACGAGGCAAGAAAGACAGAAGACAGGAGGAAGAGAACAGACGATTTGATTTTCATGATGTTTATTCTTTCAAATCTACTTGACGGTGTACACTACCTGGCGGTCGGCGCCGAACGAGGGCGTGAACCTGTCCCAGACCGCCACCTTAAAGTCTCCAGGCTCCACGACATACTCGACATTGCTATTCCAGTAGCCGAGTTCCTTCTCTGTCAGTTCGAACGAGACCGTATTGCGCTCGCCCGGCTCAAGCGTAACACGCTGGAATCCGCGAAGTTCCCAAAGCGGACGCGCAACGGTGAACTTCACATCATGAATGTACATCTGAACCACGTCGTCCCCACGCATCTTGCCTGTGTTCACAACATCTACGGAAACAATGTTGCCCTCGATTCTCGGCTTCGACACCTCGAACGTCGTATAGGAAAGTCCGTAGCCGAACGGATATGCCGCGCTTCCTTCGCAATCGACGTAGTTCCCCCTGTCGCGAAGCGCATGGTAGTAGCACGGAATCGCCCCTTCGCTGCGCGGAAACGACACAGGCAGCTTCCCGCCGGGGTTGTTCAGCCCGAACACCGTTTCCGCTATAGCCGTGCCGCCCTCGGTTCCGGGATACCACGCGAGCAGCACCGCGTCGGAATTCGCGGCAACCTC
>SUVZ01000533.1 GCA_015061765.1 Lentisphaerota bacterium | reverse complement strand
ATGCCGGTGCAGAAAACCGCCACGCCAATCGTCACCATCCACTTGCGGTTGAATACATCCGCCGTCAAGCCGGCAAACGGCACGCAGATGCCATAGACCATGGCGAACGCGGTGCCCACCGTACCGAGCGCAATCTTGTCAACTCCCAGCGAACCGCATATCGCAGGCACGGAAGGCCCGAACAACTGACGGGTCCCCTGCTGCAGGAAAAAGGCGATCCAAAGCAGAATCAGCGCCTTCCATTTGTAGTCCATACGCATCTTGCATACTCCTTCCTTTGTTCGTTGCCCGCGCAGGAAACGGTTACTGCCTTGCGGTGAATATCGCCGTTGTCGCGTAGTACGGATCGCTCGTGTAGCGGCAGCCGAGACGGCGCAGACCGGCCTCGTCGCCCGGAGTGGCCATGTGCGTCATGTGCACCTCGCATCCGCGAAGCTCGTTCAGCTTCTCGGCGGCGATCTGCGCCGCCGGGTTTGTCGTGCAGGAAATTGCGAGTCCAATCAGAGCCTCGTCCATGTTCAGCGACGTGTAGCCTCCCTTGAGGATGTCATGCTTGACGTGGGTGATGGACTGGATGATCGTCTGCGCAATGAGCGGAATCTGCTCCGGAATCCCCGCAAGCAGCTTGATCGCGTTCAGCATCATAGCCGCGCACGCATGGAGGTCGTCGGAGTTGCGCCCGGTGACGATGCGCCCGTCCTTGAGCTGGATCGCGGCGCCGGACACGATGTTTCCGCCGGCCTTGCCCTTTCCTGCATCCTTCGCCGTCTGCGCCGCCTGACGCGCCGCCTCCACGGGAATGCGGTCCTCGGTCTTCAGCTCAAGCTTGCGCATAAGAGCCTCGGCGCGGTTCATCGTGTCGCGGTCGGCCATGCCGTCGGTGAAATCGCACTGGAGACGGAGGAACCTGCGTATGACCTCCTGCTTTGAGGCGTTGCGGACAAGATTGTCGTCGATGATCCCGAACCCGATGCGGTTCACGCCCATGTCGGTCGGCGACTTGTATGGGCAATCGCCGTTTGTCATCTTCTCCCATATCGCCTTCAAAAGAGGATAGGCATCGACATCGCGATTGTAGTTCACAGTGGTCTTCCCGTATGCCTGGAGATGGTACGGGTCGATCATGTTGCAGTCCTTGAGCTCCACGGTCGCCGCCTCGTACGCGACGTTCAGAGGATGCTCGAGAGGCAGGTTCCACACGGGGAACGTCTCGAACTTCGCGTATCCGGCCTTGAATCCGCGGCGGTACTCGTGGTATATCTGCGAAAGGCATGTCGCAAACTTGCCCGAACCGGGGCCGGGCGCCGTGACGACGACGATAGGACGCTGCACAGGCACGTATTCGTTCTTGCCGTACCCGGCCTCGGACACGATCGTCTCCAGATCCGTGGGATACCCCTGCGTGACGTAGTGGTACCACACCCGGATGCCCTGCCCCTCCAGGCGGCGGCGGAACTGCTGTGCGGCGATCTCGCCCGTATAGCGGGTGATGACCACGCCGCGCACGAGAAGACCGAGCGCCGTGAGGTCCGCTATGAGCTTCATCGCGTCGTCGGCATAGGAAATGCCGAAATCGGCGCGCATCTTCTTGTGCTCGATGTCGCCGGCGTAGATGGCGAGAATGATCTCAGCCTGATCCTTCAGGGACTGCAGGAGACGCAGCTTGACGTTCGGATCGTATCCGGGAAGGCAGCGCGCCGCATGAAAGTCGTTCATCAGCTTGCCGCCGAATTCAAGGTAGAGTTTCCCGAACTTTCCTGCGCGTCGGCGAATCTCGTCGCCCTGCTCGCGCAGGTACTTCTCGTTGTCGAAACCCAGCTTCGATTGTGCGCTCGCAGTCATGTGCAGCCGGTCACTTTCCGTTGATTTCGTCCAGAATGGCCTGGATGCGGTCCTTGCATCCGCCGCATCCGCCGCCCGCCTTGGTGAAGTTCGTCACCTCCTCGACGGACGTGAGGCCGTTTTCGGTGATGACGCGACGGACCTCGTTCTCGCTTACGTCAAAGCACATACACAGCTTCTCGTCCTCAAGGTTGCGGTCGGTGTTCGAGCCCGTCTCGTAGTTCTTGATGGCCGCCTCGAGAGCTTCATGCCCCATCACGCTGCAGTGCATCTTCTGCGGCGGCAATCCGCCGAGATAGTCCGCGATCTGCTGGTTTGTGATCCGCTTCGCCTCGTCAAGGGTCTTGCCGATCACCATCTCTGTGAGGGCCGAACTGGAGGCGATGGCGGAGGCGCATCCGAACGTCTGGAACTTCGCCTCGCCGATCTTTCCGTCTGCGTCCAGCTTGAACTGGAACGTGAGAGCATCGCCGCACGCAAGCGAACCGACAGTCGCCGTTCCATCTGGATTCTCGATCTTTCCAACGTTCCGCGGATTGCGGAAATGGTCCATCATCTTTTCTGAATAGTCCCACATAAATCTACATCTTTCGCCCGACAGCGTCAGGCATTGAACCTTTCACGGTTGATCCAGAGTCCGAGCGCCGGATTCGGGATAAAATAGATCTCCTCGCCGTCAACCGTGTTGTAGCCGTACTGGAGCCTCTCCGGATCGTATTTCTTGACGACCTCGTCGTAGTCCGCAGCCTTGAAACCGACGCCCTCGACCTCCTCCTTCGTGATGTTCTTCACGCAGTAGGTGATGGTGAAGCGCCCGTCGGACGAACCGTGGATGAGGTGCGCCGCCGCACCCATGTTCGCGCGCAGGTCCTCGGCCTCGGGGCTCTTGAACACCTCGAGCGTATGGAGACGGCCCTTGTAGCCGTACTTGCGGATGAGGGCATCGACGGCCTTGTCCTCTCCGAACGTATGGACGCCCGGAGCGAGCACGATCAGTTCGCCGCCGTCGGCCATCGCCATGCGCGTACGGTACACGG
>SUVZ01000038.1 GCA_015061765.1 Lentisphaerota bacterium | reverse complement strand
GCGCGATTTCGGCCCGGTGGAGGAAGGTTGCACATGCTACTGCTGCCGGAACTTCAGCCGTGCCTACATCCGCCACCTTCTGAGTGCGGGCGAGATCCTCGGGGTCCGTCTGCTTACGATCCACAACATACACCGTCTGCTGGACACGATGCGCGAGATGCGTGAATCGATATCGGACGGCACGTTTGCGGACAGGTTTCTGCAGCCGATGTCAATGTAGCCGCCCCCGCCGCCAACCGCCATCCACCAACCATCAACCATCATCTACCAACTACACCAAAAGGACCAAACAAATGAACTCAATGATTCTTTTTGCACAGGCCGCGCAGGAAGCGGCAAAGCCGGCCGCTCAGCAGTCGGGAGGAATGGGCATGCTCGTCCCGATGCTCCTCATCTTTGCCATCTTCTACTTCATGATGATTCGTCCTCAGCAGCGCAAGGAGAAGGAGCGCCGCAAGATGATCGACGAGCTTCGCGCCGGTGCGAAGGTGGTGTTTGCGGGCGGCTTCATCGGCACGATCAAGGAGTCCAGGGAAAAGACCTTCCTCATCGAGATTGCGTCTGGCGTATCCGTCGAAGTGGCCCGTGCGTCCGTGACCGGCATAGCCGAGGAACCCGCTCCGGCCGCAAAGTAGCAGATGGGATACGAGCGGAACAGATTCCGTTCGGTCGGTCCGGGGGCGCACATCCTTGGAACTGTAGTCGAATATGACGCCAACCACAGATGGCGAAATCAGCCCAGCGGTTGGCGGCTGGCGGTTTATGCGGTTGTGCTGGTGGCGGTCCTGATATCCTTCATCTCTGCGCGCGGATGCTTCAGCCCGAAACCTTCCAGCAAGGCCAAGGGTGATGCTGCGGTTGCAAAGGCAGCCACGGCATCCGATGGCATCCGGCAGGCAAAGCATAAGAAAACATCGCAGACATCCCCGGCGAAGATTCAGGTTCCGTCTCAGGCGGCGCGGCAGGCCTCCTCGTGGGCGGAGAACGCCTCCGGCAGATCGGCCAGAGAGCGTACGCTTCTGCTTCGCCTTGCCGATGCGGAGCGGCAGGGGCGTCTTGCGATAGCGGTCGATACGATCGAACAGCTTCGCGCCAGGCCTTCCATGGCTGATATCGACGACAAGCTTGCCCGCCGTCTCGGCACGCTGAATGTGAAGCGCCTCTTTTCGGGAGAGGCGGTTCCGTGGGTCGTGGATGTTACGGTCCGTCGTGGACAGTCTGTGCATCGCATAGCGAAGGAACACGGCACGACGGTTGCGGCGGTGCGTCAGTTGAACGGACTTTCTCCCGCGGAGGAGCCGAAGGCCGGGCGGACCCTGCGTGTGCTGGAGTTTCCCCGCGCAACGTTCGTGGTCCATAAGCAGACGCGCCATGCGGATCTCACCCTGAACGGAAAGCTGTTCAAGCGGTATTATGTCTCCGTCGGCAAAAACACGGTCCCGGGCGCCTATCCCATAACCAGTGCGCCGAACGAGGGACCCAGATCGCGCTTCGCCGCGCTTGGCATACGGGTCGCGCCGACTGACATGCGGGAATTGGACATGTTCCTTGCCCCGGGTTCGTCACTGACCGTGTCGGAGATGTAGTTGCCGTCAAATGAAGAATGATGAGATGAGGAATAGCACATCATGACACTGCCTCAACGAATAGCCGTTCTCCTGAAGCGAAGCTTCGCCTATCTCCATCCGTGCCTTCACGGCCCGGTCGGCGGAGGCGAGTCTGCGGACATCGACGCAATCGCAGCGTCCTTGCGCAGGGAGATCGAATACCTTCTTCCGGATTCGGATCCGGACGCGGTGGTGGAGTCGTTTCTCGCCAGACTGCCGGAAGTGCGCAGGATCCTCGAGACCGACGCCCAGGCCGCATACGAAGGCGACCCGGCGGCGACGAGCCGCATGGAGGTCGTGATGGCATATCCCGGCGTGTACGCCGTGACGGTGCACCGTCTTGCGCATGAACTGTACAGGCTCAAGGTTCCGGTAATTCCCCGCGTCATGAGCGAGCTTGCGCATTCCAGGACCGGCATAGACATCCACCCCGGCGCGACGATCGGCGAGAGGTTCTTCATCGACCACGGAACCGGCGTCGTGATCGGCGAGACAACCGTCATCGGCAGCAACGTGAAGATATACCAGGGCGTTACGCTCGGCGCGTTGAGCTTCCCAAAGGACGAGAAGACCGGCATGCTCATGAAGGGTCACAAGCGACATCCGAACGTGGAGGACAACGTGGTGATATACGCGGGCGCCACGATCCTCGGCGGCGACACCGTGATTGGGCACGATTCCGAGATCGGCGGAAACGTGTGGCTGATGGAATCGATTCCGCCGCATTCAAGGGTTTACAACAAACCGCCTGCACCAGAGATAAGGGAGAAGATCCGATGACACTAGAACTCAAACTCGACCGTCCGCTTGTCGTCTTCGACATTGAATCCACGGGCGTCAATCCGCGCAACGACCGCATAATCGAACTGGCCGCGGTGAAGCTGCATCCCGACGGCGCGGAGGAGACGAAGACGTGGCTTCTCAATCCGACGGTTCCCATTCCGCCTGAGACGACCGCCATACACGGAATCTCCGATGACATAGTGAAGGACTGCCCCACGTTCCGGGACAAGGCGGATGAGATATTCGATTTCTTCAAGGGATGCGATCTCTCCGGCTTCAATGCGGACCGTTTCGACATTCCGTGCATCGAGGAGGAGTTCGCCCGCGTCGGAAGGAACTTCGCGGCGTCCCAGAGACGGCATGTGGATGTGCAGCGCATATATCACCGCATGGAACCGCGCGATCTTTCGGCGGCGGTCCGTTTCTACCTTGGGCGCGACCATGCCGGCGCGCATGGTGCAGAGGCGGACGCAAAGGCCACGGTCGAGGTGCTGAAGGCGCAGATGGTAAAGTATCCGGAACTGCCCCGCACATCGGCTGAAATGGACGAGTATCTTGTTCCGCACGATCCCCTGAACGCGGACCGTCAGGGCATGATCCGTTGGATCGACGGGGCGTGGTGCATAAACTTCGGGAAGAAGAAGGGCATGAAGCTCTCCGTTCTCCTCGCCACCGAACGCAACTATCTGCGCTGGATAGTCAACGGCGCGTTTGACACCGAGGTGCGTCAGATAGTCAGCGAGTTCGTGGAAAGGGGCGTTCTCCCCCCGCCTCCGGACGGCGCGAAGAAGCAGGGCCTGACATGAAATCGCGTGTTCTGAGAAAAGTCGAATGGACGGCATCGGAGGAATGTCCCAGGCCGGACGTCTCTTTCATGCCGATGATGGAGCGCCGGAGGCTTTCGCTCGTCGAGCGCGCCGCGCTCCATGTCGCATGGAGGGTGTTCAACGATCCTGAGGCCGTCGGCGGCGTTTCCATGCCGGCGGCGGACTCCGTGCCGGTGGTGTTTGCGTCGCGCTGGGGTGAGATCGGCACGACGCTCAAGCTTATGCGGCAGATGCATGGAGACGGGGAAATGTCGCCTGCGGCGTTTTCCGCGTCCGTCCACAATGCCGCGCCGGGGGCGTGGTCGCTGTTCACCAAGAACAAATCCCCGTACACTGCGATAGCGGCGAGGGATCGCACCTATGAAATGGGACTCCTTGAGGCGGAGGCTCAGCTTGCCGCCGGGCCGTACAGATCGGTTCTGTACGTGTATGCCGAAGAGTCCACGCCGGCGTATTATGGGGCGGCCTTCCCGAAACATGAGCATGCGCATGCGACGGCGCTTTTTCTGACGTCAAACGAGGATTGATCCAATGCGGTTTCTTCGGGCCATTCTGGGAGGCTTTTTCTATCTCATGTTTGGCGTGGGAGGACTGCTGTTTTCGTTCGTGCTTCTGTTCCCCGTGCCGCAGTCCACCGCAAGGCGCATGTTGAGGCGGCTGTTCCGTTTTTTTGTCTGGCTTGGCGGAGCTACCGGGTTGTTTCGGGTTGAGGTGTCCCATGAGGACAGGCGACGTCTCGCCGCGTTCTCCGGCGCTGTCGTGGTGTCGAACCATCAGACGCTGATAGATGCCGTGATCCTGATCTCGCTTTTGGGCGATTCCGTTTGCGTAACGAAGGAAGCGGTTAGCCGCAATCCGTTCATGCGTGTTGTCGCCAGGTCCATACTTGTCGTCAACGAAGGTCCTGTGGCTGTGATGCGTCAGGCTGTGCGCTACCTTTCAGATGGCGTGAACGTACTTGTGTTTCCGGAGGGAACCCGCATTCCGAAGAATGCCCCTGAACACGTGTTCAGACGGGGCGCTGCGCATATAGCCCTTCAGTCGAAAGCGCCGGTGGAGCCTATATTGCTGGAGTGCGATGCGGATGTGCTTGGAAAAGGGCAGCCATGGTGGGATGTGAAAGACCGCACGGTAGTCTACAAAATCTCCAGCAAAGGGACCGTCTTGCCGTCGAACTTCCCCAGGGAGACAGTGGACATGGGCGCCAAGCAGGCAGCTGCAGAACTTACGGCCATGATGCACAGGGGGATATTCGGATCATGAGGAATATCGTCGCAAGCGTCATCGTTCCGTGCAGAAACGCCGCGGATACCGTGGAGAGGGCGCTTGCCGGACCTCTTGCGTCGCCCTTGCGGGAGCTTGAGGTGATTGCGGTTGACGACGGCTCGACGGACGGCACATCGGCTGTTCTCAATCGCATTGCGGCGGCAGACGAGAGGGTTCGCATTCTCGCTTCGGGCGGTCGCGGTGTCTCAGCGGCTCGGAACATGGGCCTGGATGCGGCACAGGGCGAGTTCGTGTTCTTTGTCGATGCGGATGATGTTGTCGAGCCCGACATGTATCCGAAGGTTGTCGAGGCGATGCGCCGTGACGATGCGGACTACTGCAGGGTCGCGCATGACGAGGTCTTTCCGCTGACCGGACGGAAGTACGATTTCCCGCTGAAGGGCGATTACAGATTCTCCTGCAGCGATGAAATAGTGAAGAATCTCATTCCTTGTTTCTTCGGCTATTCGTTTGCGCAGGTAAGGCGCATGTATGGCGGCACGCCTCTTTTTGCGGACAGGGAGATGGGTTCGGTATGGTCGGGCGGATTCCGTCTTGAATTGATCCGGGGTTGTGACGTGAGATTTGACGAGACGACGGAGATTTATGAAGACGCCATGTTCTTGAGTGAATATCTGCTGTTCTGTCAGCGCACGACCGTCGTGGATGAATCCCTGTACCACTATCGCATTTCGTCGCAAGGATCCATGAACTCCAAGATGAACGGTCCGCAGTTCTTCGGGAACAAGCTGCGCCTGCTCGCAAAGCGTGAGGAGATTGACGTCAAGTCGGGCGGACGGCTCACTTCGATGTATGCGGCATCGTGCGTCTTCTCCCTGCTTGAGATACTTCGCGCCGCATTCAGGATAAAAGGGTGTCTGTTCCTCGGGCTTTCCACTTTCCGGCGCTACGGCAGCGATCCCGTCGTGAAGGCTGCGCTGAGGAATTTCCCTCTGTCGTGGCGCAAGCCTGTCCTTGCCGGTGCGGTATGCATGTGCCGGCTGATGTCTCCGATCCTGTTCAGGGCAAAGATATGAACTCACTTGTATCCATAGTGATTGTCGAGGACGATGCCGTTATCCGGGCCGTCCTTGAGATGGCTCTTCAGGCCGACGGCTTCACCAAGGTCTCCAGCAGTGCGCGCGGAGACGAAGGGCTTGATGCGATACGCCGCATCAAGCCTGATCTGGTGCTTCTGGACGTGATGCTTCCCGGACTTGACGGCTTTTCCGTCTGCAAGCGCATTCGGGAAACGCCAGCGCTTTCCGCAACGCGCGTTATCATGCTTACGGCCCGCACCCAGAATGAGGACATCATCCGCGGACTCGAATGCGGAGCGGATGACTATGTCACAAAGCCGTTCGACCGCAAGGTGCTGCTTGCGAGGATAAAGGCCGTATTGCGGCGCGGCGCCCCTGTCTCCGCAGACGCCGATTTTGACGGACTTGTCCTGAACGAGGACGCGCATGTGGCGCGTCTGGACGGCGAAGACCTGAAGCTGCCGCCCGGCGAGTTCCGCATACTTTCCCTGCTGGCGGCGAACCGCGGACGCGTGCTTGCTCGTTCGCGCATCCTTGACATTGTCCAGAACGGCGACAGGTTCACGACGGAACGCACCGTCGACGTGCAGATCGCGAACCTCCGCCGCAAACTCGGACGTTGGGCGGAGCATATCGAAACGGTTCGGGGTGTCGGCTACAGGGTGAGGCCATGAGACTGCCGACGTTTGACTTTCTGCCGCCGTTGCTTGTGGCTTTCGGACTGTTTGGGGCCGTCGCGGTTTTCGTGTCGGAGACGCATTCGTTTCGTGAAGCGGTGTTCTCATGGGCCAGACGCGACCTTGACGCGCGGACGGAGCTTGCCGCGGCAACGCTGAAGGAGTCTGTCGCCACGGGCGATTTCAGGCGAATCCATGAATTCGGGGAGGCATGCTCTGCTGAAGGTGTGCGCCTGACGGTGCTCAGTGCGCCGGGCGGCACCGTGTTCGATTCCGTGGGACGCGGCGCACAGGCCGAAGAGTGCCTGTTTGCGGTGCGCCCGTGCGGGGAGTTCCGGGTGAGGTTGGGTCTGCCGCTCTCACGTGTTCTGGCTCCATACCGTCGTGCGCGCATCGGCTTCCTTCTTGCCGGTGTTGTCGGGGGCGTGGGGGTGCTTTTCGTGCTGTTCTTTACGTTTCGCCAGCGCGCAAGGCTGCGCGAGCTCGCCAGAGAACGCGATGCCCAGCGGCGACTTGTCGAGGAGATGCAGAAGGTGGAGTCGTTCAGGCGTGATTTCATCGCAGATGTCTCGCATGAGATAAAGACTCCGTTGACAGGCATCATCGGTTCTGTGGACATGCTCATTTCTTCGGACGATCTTCCTCAGGACGCAAAGGACAGGCTTATGGGAATGGTGAAGTCCGAGTCTGTCCGGCTCAACGATCTTGCTCAGGGGATTCTGTCCCTGGCGAGACTCGAGCGCGATGCCGCTTCAGGATCGGCGGAGTTTTTCCCGACGGATGTTTCGGAGATCGTCAGGGAGGTTGTCGGGCGGCTTGATGCCCAGGCGAAGGAGAAGGGCGTGGCGATAAAGGTTGCCGTTCCGGGGCCGTGCGTGGTGACATGCGACGGACAGTTGATCTCAAGCGCGCTGTCCAATCTCATAGTCAATGCCATCCGCCATTCAGGTGCAGATGAGGTTTCCGTGTCGGTTGTGCGCTCTTCCGGCTCCGTGTCGATATCGGTCGAGGACCATGGAATGGGAATCCCTGCGGAGCAGCGTGAACGCGTGTTCGACCGTTTCTATCGTGTTGACCGTTCCCGCGGATCCGATACCGGAGGCGCGGGGCTTGGACTTGCGATAGTGCGCGGCATAGCGCGCCTTCACGGCGGCGACGTCACTCTTGAACCCTCCAATCCGACAGGCTGCCGTTTTGTGTTGACCTTGCCATGTTGCCGTAAGTAGTGCAGTTTGAGTGTCGTTGGTTTTGCAGCTATTCCGTATTCCGGCCTTGGTGGAAGAGCCTTCATCATTTTTTTTTGTTTTTCTGCTTGTATCTGAAAATGGGATGTGCTATAATGTGCGCCGTTTTTACGACAACAAGTGCGCCCATAGCTCAACTGGATAGAGTATCAGACTACGAATCTGAGGGTTGCAGGTTCGACTCCTGCTGGGCGCGCCAGTCGAAGAGAACGCCAGATTGCGGGGTGGAGCAGCCTGGTAGCTCGTCAGGCTCATAACCTGAAGGTCGTTGGTTCAAATCCAGCCCCCGCTACCAATTAAAAGTCCAATATCCAATGGATATTGGTTTTTTTTTGTCGATTGCCGAATGTTTGTGAAACTGCAATGTTGCGTTCGACATTTTGATAATGTATAATGCGCGGAAAATTAAGGGAAGCCTGTCATGAAAAAAAAAATGATATCAGTGATGTTTGCCGTCGTTACGGACAAAATGTATTTCGCTGTTATTTTCGCATTAGGTCTGATTTGCGTCAGTTTCCATGCATTTGCAGAAGACCTTACGGTCGCCCGCGGCGAGACGTTTAACTTGCAGGCTGGTGCAAGCTACGATACGGTAACCGTAAGCGGCACGCTCAATATTCCGGCAGGATTGACGCTGACGGCGGTAACGCTTGAACTTGGGCCGGAAGAGGGTGATACGGCGCAGGTCAATGTATTTGGCAACGATGCAACGGGACTCAAAGTCGAAACTGTCAATGTCGGCAGGAACGGAGGCGTGGGTCAGATTGCGGCACTTCCCACCAATACCGATAACGATGATGTGGTGGTCGTGGATATGACCACGGTCAATATATTACGGAACGCTGCCGTTTCGCCGTCCGGCTTCATTGATTTCTTGAAACTTGGTTCGGTGACCGCCGATTTCAGAAGTATGTTCAACGAGTCCGATTCAAGGGCGCGCATTCTCGTAAAAGACAGCTGTCTCGGCTATAGTCAATATTGGGGATACACGATGTTTGCTTCCGGGGCGTTTCGCATAGAATCGTTTGAAGGCGGCAATGTCCGCATTGGCAGCAATTGGAGTCAACGACATCTCAATTCAGAATTCGGCAGTCTTGTCATTGACGGTCAAGGACATGATGTCATCTTTTGCCGGTCGGCTAATGGGGAAAACCAGTTCTATGCATTGCACGAGGGTGTAGAATGGGCCAATGTGCGCAATCTTTACATAACTTCAAAGCATTCGGTAGTATTGCCGGACGACAATCTGCTTCCTTACGGGCCGGGCAATGGCGGCGTTGTTTTGCAGGAGCCGAATCCTCCGTATGTTCTTTTGCGCATTAAAGATACGACACAACGCTTGAATTGGTTCTCATCGCCGTTTCCGCTTGATACGGAGTCTCTTACGGGAACATCTTCGTCGAAAGTGATTTTCGGCGAAGGCGATCAGGACGGACATCTCAAAGGCCGCATTGCGGCGGATGTCGGCGTTTTCAAGGTCGGAACGGGAATTTTCAGCGTAACCAATGCCGCGCAGGTCGGATCGTTTACGGTCTCGAACGGAACGGTCCGCATCGCGGCGGAGTTCAATCTTGACAGTCTTCTCGTCGAATCCGGGGCGACGCTGATCATTGACGGAGTGACTGTAGTGCCGTCTTCGGGCTTGGCGGAGGTAAGAGGTTCGCTCGTGTTGCTCAACGGCGGCAGGCTGGAGGCTTCGCGCATGGTTGAGAACGACGAGCGGATCGCCGGCTTCAATTCGGCAGGCGAGTGGACCAAGAACGGCTCCGGCGTCATGATAATCGAAGACCCCTCCGTCATGCCTTCCAATGTTATTGTCAAGGCGGGGACTCTCGCTTTTTCCGCCGTCGGATATTCGTGCGACCTCTTCAAGTGGAACGTCACCGACTGGAACAATGTCGGCTATTTCGACAGAGACAAGGGAGCTCACGATTACAGGTTTTATCTCGGTGAACTCGGTTTTGTAGGACCTGCCGGGAACCGGATAGGAGCCAAGGAGATAGCGGCCAAAGCGTCCGGAACGAATCCTGGCGATTTGGAACCCGGCGCGGCGGCATTCGCTGCAGGGACGATTTTCGTGGGCGATATAGCCGGAAACGGAAACGCCGGCAATCTGTTCGACGAAGATCAGTGGCCGCGTGTCGCCGTGGAAACGCCGTCGACTACTAATGAGAACGGGGTTACGCTTTATGTGCGTCTGCCGTCCGGTTCCGGTCCGGTGTCGGCGATCAATTTTCAGCCCGGTTATGGTGGATGTCCAAGAGCATGGACTCTCAGCGCAAGTCATGATGGCGGGCTTACATGGAAACTTTTGAATGAAGAGGAATTTATCGTTGGAAATTATTCTGACATGAAAGATATGACGTGGTTCGGTACGGCCGAAAGCGGGGTGCCGCTCCGCTTCCGTTTCTACAGTGCGGATCTCGGCTTCGCGGTTCCCGGCGTTCGAAATATGCCTGATTCAATGCGGGTTGAAGTGGCTGCTGGAGCCGTTCTGGACTTCACGAACGTGACAGGCGGACAGACGGTGGATGCTGTTACGATTGACGCTGCATCTGGTGGCGGCACGATCAGAAACGCACGATTTGCCGAATCGGGAACGGTCTTTTTGACGGGTGCTCCTGACGGCACGGGCATTGATGGGCTGGCCATCCCGATTCTTTTTGAAGACTGCACTTCGGCGGAGAATCTTCATTCGTGGAGGATTTGTGTCGACGGCGTGATGCAGATTGCCGGCAGATATCACATGGATTACCGTAACGGACGGTTGTTTATCCTTGGCAGAGGATTTATCATCACTGTAAGGTAACATCCATGTGTGTTGCGATATTGATTCTTGCCGTGTTGTCCGCAAAGGCTTCTCTGTCGGACATTGTGTGGAAGCCGCTTTATGAGCCGGGATGCGGAGGTGCGATAGTATCGTTGGCGGTTTCTCCACATAACGCCAATCATCTGGTTTCTGGCGGGGATATGCTGGGGACCGCGGCTTCATTTGACGGAGGCGAAAGCTGGACGGCGGGGTGTGGACTTCCGACTTACGAGATGGCGACACCGACATTCCATCCGTTTCGTACGAATGAGGTATGGATAGGCTCCTGCGCAGGGCCGATGTTCAGTCGTGACGGCGGACGGACATGGATATCGCGTCGTGATGGCATGCCTAAGGCATGCCGTTGGAAGTATACCGCCCTGATTGAAAAAATACTGATCGACAAAAGTTATCCTCAGAGGCTTCTGGCGTTCGGCGGCTCTTCCAGACGCTGGGGGAGCTGGTCCAAATGCGAGACACTGGGGGCGGTATGGATAAGCGACAACGACGGTAAAACCTGGCGGCGTAGCGGAACTATTGCCAACGAGGGATTTATCGCCGAGGCCGTAAAGGGCGCGAATATTGTAAAGGCCTGGTGGAGCCCGTCCGTATCGGGTGGAAGGCCGTGGGCAAATGCATTTGCCGAGGATGCCGGTTGGTTCGTTTCGACGGATGGAGGATTGTCTTGGCACCGGCGGAAACTGTCAGGATTGCCGGGTGTCGTCAAGAGTGTAACGACCCATCCTTCTGATCCGGATATACTCTGGGCGGTGGTCGCTGCCGATAAATCTTCAGGTTTCCGTAGTGCACCTGATTCAATCTGGAAAAGCAAGGATGCGGGACGCTCGTTTCAGCCGGTCGATGCGACAATCGTCAAGACGGCTGATGGCGGGAGGAACTTTGTCAGCAGTTTCTCCGACATTGAGGTCTCTCGGTTTCCTCCGTACCGTCTGTATGTAAGCGATAAGGGGTGGAGGTCTTCCGGAATCTGGGTCAGTGATGACGGAGGAACGAGCTGGCATTTTGGATGTTCGAAGAGAAATATAGAGACCGCGTGTTTTGCGGGGCCAGGATGTCGCATCACCGCATCGCCGCTTGAAAAAGATACGGCGTACGCGTACAATACCGAGTATGTGATTAAAACTGTCGACGGTGGACGCACATGGAAAGACGCAACGGCTTTCCGTCCGGACGAGGAGCGTCCCGACAGCTGGCGCGGAAGAGGCTGGAATGGTTGGTGCTCTCGTTCGGTAACCTTCAATCCCTACAGGCGCGGACAGTCGGTTGTTCAGATGATGGATGCTGGTCGCGGCTGGATTTCAGACGATGGATTTAAAAGCTGGCATTATGCAAAGGGCGAGGTTGGGCCGTGGTGTGGCGGCGTTGCCGCGGCATTCAGCAAGGATGGCGGTATTTATCTCACAACCGGACAGAACGGACGCAATAACGGCATTACGTTCAGTCATGATGGCGGGCGTACATGGAGGACTCGCTATGGGGCGGCATACGGGCTTCCGGAATTTACCGACGGCTCATATGCAGGTGTATGGGTGGATCCAGAGGATAAACGCAAGGCTTTTGTCATAAACGGCAGATCGCGTTACACGACAGATGATGGCGGTGCCTCGTGGCATAAGGAAGCTTTGGCACAGTCTGGCGAATTCGCTGTCGATCCGACCGATCCCGCGCGCTTTTACATCAAGGATGCCGCAGGCGTTTTCGAGACAAGGGATTGGAAAACATTTCGCCTTCTTGGACTTGCGGGCGAATCGGAGGGGAAGATCGCCTGTGATGCGTTTGGACGTGTTCTGGTCTGCCGGGGGCGTACCGGCGATTCGGACAGACGGGGATTGTGGAGGTTTGACCCGCGCGGCGGTGGCTGGATGCGTCTACACAGCGATGCGCTCTCTTGCGCCATCGCGACCGATCCGAAGGATCCGATGCGGATGGTGCTGACGACCTCCGACAATCCTTACCATGATTTCGCAGGGGCGAACGGCGTATATGTAAGTTCTGATGATGGAGAAACGTGGCGGACGGCGAACGAGGGGCTGCACATGCGCCGTCTTACTTGCGTTGCGTTCGATCCGTTTGATGGAGAAACGATTGTCGCAGGAACGCTCGGCGGAGGGTTTGTGACGGCAAGATGGGAACGCAAAAAGTCGTGCAGGGCGGTAAATCACGGTTCACTGAGATAGAGGATTTTCCGTCTGTGCAGAAGCCGCGGAAGAATGATTCACTCGGTCGATGAACGGGAGTGCCATCCGAGATCTGCCTTCCGTTGCGGCGTTCTTGACATGAAAAACCGTTTTGTGATAACATTCGTCTCATGTGGTAGATTTGTGGTTCCCTTAAAAAGGAGAGGCGAATGTCAGTCAAAGAAAAAAAAATGAAGTCAGTGCTCGTTGCCTTTTCATTTTTCCTTTAATAATCTGCTGTGTGGCTTCCAGGCCGGTTTGCCGCAGAACATCTCGCGCTGCCTCTTTGACGATGTCGAGCTCTTCAAGGCGAATGGACTTGTCGGAACGGACTTTGACTGCATGAGCGGATGCTGGCCGGCGCGCGGGCTGGACTTCTACATTCTCGCGAAGGCCCATCTCAATCCGGACCGGCTGTCGTACGATGATTTCTACGACGATTATCTGACCGTTGCGTTCGGCAGGGCTGCGCCGGCGATGCGCAAGTACTACGATTGCCTCTATGACGCCTACAACGTCGCGATAAAGGAGGTGTCGAAGATGCGCGCCGCCGCGGCGTCTGCCCGCAAGCCGGTCGAACGGGGTGCGCACAACGTCTACTACCGCAAGGCCTACGAGGCGGCCGACCCCGTACGTTTCCTTGACGAGGCACGGACGCTTTCGGCGGATGACGCCGATGCCGCCGCACGTGTTGCGTTCGTCCGCATGGGCGCGGAAATAGGGCGGCGCCATCTGGCGATAATCGATGCGGCGCGGTCGAAGGCGCCGGATCTTGCCAGGCTGCAGCGCGAAGCGGCCGAGTTCTTCCGCGAGACGTTTCTCGGGAACCCGTTGACGCTCTCCCCGTCAGGAGTGTGCGGCCGGCATCTCGGCAGGGATCCGCTGGGGCTTCAAAAGAGGTGACCGTCGAAAGGAGTGCGTGATATGAGGAAACTGTTGTCTGTGTCTCTCGTGACGGCCCTGTCGATGGCTGCCGCCGCATCGGAAAAGTGGGAACTGGTTCCGCTGGGCGAACCGGGGTCGCTCAAGGTGGCGACGGAGCTGAAGAACGAACCTCGGCTCGCCGACCGACCTCCGCTACGCAGGGAGGGAATAGTTCTGGTGGATGAAGGGCGTACGCCTGTCGTTGCGGCCAATCTCAAGAACCGGCTCCTGGCCCAGTTCGCCGAGGAGATTCGCTGGCATCTGGCGGAGATGTCGGGACGGGACGTGACGCTCGCCGACGAGAGGAAGGCGGCCGCATCCGCGGCCGCGCCGCTTGTGCGCATCGCCGAGCTGGATGTCCCATCCCAGACTGCGGTCTTGAAAATCGACGGAGATACCGTGACCATTGGCGGCGACGGCACCGGCATTTCCCATGCGATGACCTATTTCCTCGAGTCGCTCGGATGCCGCTATCTGTGGCCCGGCCCGACGGGGAAGGTCATTCCGAAGAGAAAGCGCGTAGCGCTGCCGGACGTTTCGCTTAACGCGCCGCCGGCGTTCGAGTACATCCGGCGCATCTGGGCGCCGAGCGGACGTGGCGGACGCGCACCAGGGATCTTCAAGTTCCTGAAGATGGACCAGGCGGCGTTCTGCAGGCGTTACGACGAGGCGCGCATCGACCGGAAGGGCAACCGATCCTACTATGTGTGGCATGGCTTCAACGACCGACTGGCGTGCAGGACGAGGAAGACGAAGCCGACACTCCAGGATGCATTCAGCGGCGGACATTATTTCGATCATTACTACGCCAAGTATTCCAAGGAGCATCCCGACTGGTTCGCGCTCCAGCCGAACGGCACGCGCGTGAACCGCTCGCCCCATCCCCGGCTGTGCCTTTCAAACGAAGGGTTGATACAGGAGGTGATCCGCGACCGGATTGACTATTTCAGGCGGAATCCGGACGAGCCGAGCGCATCGGTGTGCCTGCCTGACGGACACCGCGATGCGGCCTGCATGTGCGAAGGCTGCCGGCGGCTAGATCCCGTAAATGCACAGCCGATTCGCTGGGGCTACTACAATCCTGACCGCATAGCGACCAATTATGTCGCCCTCACCGACCGCGTGCTGTATTTCTGCAATCGCATCGCCGAAGGCGTGACGGCGGTCTATCCCGGCAAGAAGCTCAAGACATTCATCTATTCGAGTTACGTCCGCCCTCCGGTCAAGATCAAGCCCCACCCTGCGCTCGTGCTCTTCAATGTCGAGGGCAATCTCACCGAAAAGTCGCGCATCGGCAGGGAGGTCTCGGGGATTGCCGCGTTCGCCGCATTCGGCAATCCGCTCGTCTGGCGTCCGAACATACTGCATGGCTTCCAGGCGCAGGTGCCGCAGAACTATGCGCGGATACTGTACGACGATACGGTGCGCTTCAAGGTCAACAACGTGCGTGGCGTGTCTTTCGACTGCTGCAGCGGCGAATTCGCCCTGCGCGGTTTCATTTTCTATATGCTTGGCCGAGCCCTTTTCAATCACGACAATCTCTCGTATGAGGCGCAGCTGGACGATTTCTGCGCGTGCTTCGGCAAGGGCGCGCCTATGGTTCGCCGATATCTGGACGAGCTTGAGCGCATTCACATGCGTGCGGCCGAACGCGCGCGCGGCACCGAGGGTCTTCTGGAGGATTATCCGGTGGCCGAACTCTCGCGGATGCTTGATCGGGCGGATGCGCTCACATCCGCCGAACCGGAGGCGAATGTGCGCGTCAGGTTCCTCAAGAAGGGTCTTGACGTCGCGCGCGAAGAGATCAAGCTCTACAAGGCGTGGTACACGACTGAATGGAAGCCGCTTCTGGCGGCCCGGAAGAAGTACATCGAGTTTGTGCGCAATCTGTCGATGGATGATCCCGTCGCGCTGTGTCCACTGTCGCTTGGTTTCAAGGGCCCGTATCTGCAAGGCACTCCGCGCCGGACGCCCGAACAGCGCGCTGCATTTGCGGCCAAGCGGGCGGCGAAGCGGGCCCGAGCCCTGAAAGACGGTCGGCAGCCGTCCGGCTACACCGATGGCGAGGGCAATTTCGTGGAGCAGCCTAAGTGAAAGAAGGGGGAGTTGCGATGAGGTCGAAAGGTGGAATATGTCTTGTGTTCTGTCTTGCTGCAGCCTGCGCCGCAGCCGCACAGACGCATACTGCGGCGGCGCAGAAGGACCGGACGCTGAAGGATTATGTGACGGGCAAGGCGCTGCCGTGGGGGTGGCCGCAGGTGATGAGCGCTGGTTTCGCCATACGCGAGATCGACGCGCTGGACGTGCAGTGCGATGAGTCGTGGTGCGGTCTCGAGACGAAGTCCGGGTACGATGCGTATCGCGCAGGCATGAAGGCGAAAATGCTTGCGGCCATCGGTACGTTTCCCGCGCGTACGCCGCTCAATGCGCGTACGGTGGCCGCCTATCGGCGCGACGGCTATTCCATCGAAAAGGTCGTTTTCGAATCGATGCCGGGCGTCTATGTGACGGCAAACCTTTTCCTGCCCGCGTCGGCGGGGCCGCATCCGGCGGTTGTGATGAGCTGTGGACATTCGAGGGAGGGGAAGGATTATCCCGTCTATCTGCGCGCGTGCGTCATTGCGGTGAAGCGCGGGTTTGCGGCATTGATGTTCGACCCTCACCATCAGGGCGAGCGCCATACCCCGGCGCGTCCCAGCTCGACGAGGGCGCACACGCAGAT
>SUVZ01000037.1 GCA_015061765.1 Lentisphaerota bacterium | reverse complement strand
GTGCGGAACATCATAAAGCTGCTTGCTTCCGGTGAAATACTTGAATGTGCAGTCTTTCCGCTTGCCGTGTTTGCGGGCAAGCTGTTCTGTGAGAAGGCAAATCTTCTTTGGCGCACCGCCGCACTTGTGCTTCGTCCAGGTGTCGGTGAAAATGCCGCGACCGCCGGTGCGCGAGAACTTGTCCACCGCTGTCCACGTTTTGCAGGAACCCTGCCAGTCATAGATCGAATGCGCGTTGCCTTCGCCCAGCGTATCCTTGCTGATGCCCTGAATGAGCGACCAGTTCTCCTGAAGGCCGGGACACAGAACCATGAAATCGTACGAAAGCTTTCCGCCGCCGGTGAGCGTCGCCGTGTTGTGTGCGGCATCCACCTCGACGACACGGTCCTTGATCCACTTGACGCCGGACGGCATCAGGCTCTCCTGCTTCATCCATACGTCATCGGCCTTCCACACGCCCGCGCCGATGAAGGTGAAGCCGGGCTGGTAGAAATGCCTGTCCGACGGATCGACAAGCGTTATCTCGCCCTTGTTGAGCTTCCGCTTGAGGCGTGCCGCCATCGATATGCCCGCCGCGCCGCCGCCGATGATCAAAATCTTCACGGCGATGTCCTTCGCCGGATTTGCGGAGCATCCACTGGAGATCACGGGCAGCCCCGAAAGAAGCGCCGCCGCAGATGTCTGCTTTACAAAACTACGTCTGGTGATATTTGATGTAAACATGCCCCAAATGATACCATTTCTTGGATTCTCCCGCAATCCACTGCCGTATGTCCAACGTACTTCCAAGACTGATTGAAAACACCATCGGAAAATTGACTCATTTGACTTGCAATTCACCGCGTACAACACGCGCGCCCCACGCATCACACGCATCACACGCATCACACGCATCACACACAATTACCCCCACCCACCCCACCACCACGCCCACAAAAATGAGAATATGGTTCGGACTAATTCTCACATATGCCAAAATTACGGTATTTGCAAAATCAGCGGTTTATCAAGTGAAATTATCACTCTTTTAAAGGGCTATCCTAGTTATTCCACCCGTTATTCCATCCCAGTTATTTAAATTATTCTAGGGCTTCATCCCAGTTATTCACATGCCTATCTCATATTTTTGAAGAAGAAATCAATCGAAGAGGCGGATGGCAACAAAGCACAGCGTCCATCCGGCAAAATATAGTGCTCCTACGAGCCTGCGTCCGGAATCGCTGTGGCCGCATGGCGCGGCTTGCATGCGGCCGCAGCCGCCGCGAAGTTCAATCGCCGACTGCACGTTTGCCGCCCTGTCCATAGAACGCATGAGAAGGAGTCCGACGAAAGGCCCCCATGAAGACGGGCGGATCGCCCTGGATCTCCTGCCTGAACGAAGCAGATACGCATCCTTCATCCGTTCGCTCTCTTTGACCATAAGCACAAGATAGCGGTGCATCAGGAGTATCGCCATCCCGAGGGATGCCGGAAGCCGCAGAGATGCAAATGCCTTCACGATTCCGTCCACTCCCGTCTTCCGCAGAAGCGACCACGTTACGCAAAGCGCAAGCAACCCCTTGAGCGCAAGCACGGCAAAGGATATCCATCCTCCCGAAACCGGCACACCGCCGACATGCGCGACAATCCCGCGGTCAAAGAACGGATTCGCCGCCCCGAGCATAAGGACCGGAATCAGCAGAGGCCAAAAGCGGCGAAACCCCGCGGCAAGCGAGACGCGCTCGAAGCAGACGAGCGAAACCGGATAGACGGAAAGCGCAAGCAGAGACGGCAGATCATACTTGCCGAACGACGACAACGCAATAAGAAAGGCCGCGACAACGCCAAGTCTCGCAACCGGTGGCACAAAGTCGCGAACGCCTCGGCGGCGCTCTATCTCGTGAAACGCATCAACTGCAGAATTGCGAACCGGTCCGGACATCTCAAAGGACTCAAAGGCGTTACGCCTCCACCCGCCTCCTTCTGACGGCATACGCACCGGCAACGCAAAGCACAAGCACCCCACCTGTGCCTAAAAGGCCGGAAAGGATGCTTCCGCCGACGGCATCCGAATCTGGCAGGGCATAATCCGGCAGGAGTGCCGTCTTCTCCTGTACCTTGGCTGCCTTCGAATGCATAGCACCCGGACGTTCGAGTTCGGCTGTGCCGGCGACACGCTCCATCGACCACTCCAGTCCATCGGGAGAAGAGGATGCGGCAAGGGAAAGGAGTCCGCCAACAACAAACGCCGATGCGGCAAGAACCGACAGAACCGCGACACGCGAGAGCTTTGCGGAAGACGGTCTTGACCGCAAGGCAAGCATCTCCGGACGGGTCTCAAGGATGAAGCAGAGAACCGATGCCGTTATCGCGCCCTCCACTGCGCCTATCGCAAGATGAATCGGCTGCATCACGGCGACAAACGCGCCGAAAGGCAGTTCCGTGACGCCGGAAGCGAGAGTCTGCAGCGTGACGGAGAATGCGCCTAGCTGAAGCGCGAGAACGTTTCCCGCGATGCAGGCCGCAAACACCTTCGCGCGCGACGGTGCGCGCCCCGCAACAAGCGGCCAGACCACTCCGCCACCCAGCATGCATCCGTAGAATGCCATGTTCCACAGATTTGCACCGAACGCCAGAATGCCGCCGTCAGCAAACAGCAGACACTGCACAAGAAGCACGACCGCAAGGGTGAGGAAGCCCAGGAATGGTCCCAAAACCGCCGCCAGCAGCATGCCTCCGCAGAGATGTCCGGAAGATCCGGTGCCGGGAATCGCAAAATTGATCATCTGCGCGGCGAACACGAACGCCCCCATAACCCCAGCCTCCGCAATCTTCACAGGTTCAGCGGAACGGCGGAGCTTCATGACAGAGGCGGCAACCGCCGCCCCGGAAGCAACATGCATCGCTCCCGCCACAGCAGGCGAAAGCAAGGCATCAGACATATGCATGGGGAGTCTCCCGTCGTTAGAGCGGCATTATCTGCCGCGGACGGCCTTGTCCAGCGTCTCGAGCTGGTCGCGGTCGTAATTGGAAAGCTCGGACTGACGCTTGCGGATGGATCTCACCGTGGTGCGGGCCTTGCCAAGCGCACCACGGGCGATCTGGACGCGGGCAAGCGTAAGCTGCATGCGGATGTCCTCGATCTTCGACTCCGTCTTGGAGAGTTTGATCGCCTTCTCAACGCACCGCTCTGCCTCGTCGAGATCCTTGTTCTGGTCCAGAAGGGACGCGCCAAGCGTCTCCCACGCGACATAGAGCTTGGGTTGGTTCTTCACGGCGTCACGGGCGAACTTCTCTGCCTCGGCGTAGCGCTGAAGACGGCGCAGCACTTCCGCAAGGTCGTTCTGCGCGGCGGCAATCGGCTTTTCCGCCTCGACGCTCAGACGGAGGAACGTTTCGGCCGTGGAGTAGTCACCCTCCTTCAGACGCAGGGAACCCATCACGTAGTTTGCGAGCTTGTCATGCCTGTCGCGGCGGAGAATCGTGCGGGCATGGCGCTCAGCCGCCTCTCCGTCATCCAACTCGATGTCTAGCCCGAGGATCATGTCACCAACCACGGACACGTCGGGGCGGGACATTGACGCGATCACCAGAGCGTCACGCGCCTGCTTGCGGAACGTGGGCCCTTTGCGCATGTACACAAGCGCACGCGTCATCTGGACGAAATAGTCGCGCGGATCGTTGGTCACAGCCTCCATCTTCGGAAGGATCGCGTTCTCAAGCTCGTCAAGGATCTTGGTGCGGGCGGCGGCGTCCTTCGCCTGGTCAAGCTGCTGGAGCAGCACACCGGCGAGCAGCGACCATGCCTGAAGGCTCTTGGGATGCATGTCGGTGATCTTCTGCATCTCAAGCCGCGCGCGGTCGAGATCGTTGTTCATCATGAGAAGAAGCGCCATTTCGATTCCGGCGGCTTCCTTGCCGGAGGCCTTTGCCGCCTTCTCCAGAAACGTCTTGGCCTCGTCCGCAGAGCCAGACTGAAGCGCGAGACGCGCCATGCCCATGAGAGCCTCGCGGTTGTTGGCGTCCGCAGAAAGCACCTGTTCGTACACTGCACGGGACTTCTTGACCTGGTTGCCGCTGGCGTAGATCGCCGCCATCATGTTGAGAAGCCCCGTCTGTCGGTCTGCGGAAACGAAGTCGATCGCTCGCTGGACCTGAGCGATGGCATTGCCCGTCTGGCCGGAGCGGGCCCAGGCGTAGCCCATGCGGGCGAAGATCTCGGGATTGCGGATGTACCCGTAGTAGCGGGAGAGCGACCACAGCGCATAGCGGCGCTTGGGATCGTCAACGATGGCCTTGAGCTTGCGCTCAATCTCAACCTTCTTTGCGACGGCGCACTTGACGCCGGCGCGGGCCATCTCGAATTCATTGAAGAGGGCGCATACGTTGTCCGGATCGATGGTGTCCAGGACGAGCTCATAGATCGCGAAGGCCTCATCGTTCAATCCGCTGTCCTGAAGGAACACGCCGAGATTGTTGCCGACGAAGCCGACATGGCGGCGGAGCTGGAGGCGGAGGGACGCGATGGGGTCGTTGCAGGACGCGATGTTGCGGGAACCCTCGCGGTTGCGCTCGGTCCAGAGAGTCGGAGCGATGCGCCCCCAGAAGGACCTGAAGTCCGCGGCGAGCGCCTTGCCGTCGACCGACTTGACCGCCTGCGCGCCGCCGAACACCATGTTCTCCGGCACAGGCATGCGCTCGGCCATGTACCAGAAATCGGGAACGCCGAAGATCGCGGCCTTCTTCATTACGTTCGTGTCGCCTGCGAACCAGTCCTGGATGAACGGAAGAACGCCAAGGCGGAGCGACATCTGGAGATTCGCGTTGCCTGCGGTCAGGCCGCGAGTCTTGACGAGATCGGAGAGTTCATCGAGATAGGATTCGCTCATGTCTCGCTGAAGGCACACGAGATTCAGTTCCTTCCTCTCGGTCGCAGCCGCCACGCGAAGATGATCGTCGAGAGTGCCGTCTGTGATGAACCACGTGCGGTCGCCGAGCGTTGATATGACCTCCTTGGCGCAAATGTCGGCGAACTCGCCGCGTCCGCGTCCGCAGTTGAAGGCGTTCACCATGGAAGACAGTGCGACGATCACAACCAATGCGCAGCCGAACACAGGTGCGATGCTGCGACCGATCCTGATGGCGGGATCCATGCCTTCATTCTTGAACTCCTTGACGGGGATGGGACAGCGTGCAAGCAGATACCAGTATGCCGCCAGATAACCGGAGACAAGCGCCACAAGCGTGGAGGTGGCGACTGGGGAGATGCCCCACGGACGGAGAATGGACTCGGGAGAGAGTGCGGTGGCGAGAGCCAGTGCAGAGCAGAGGGTCATCGCAATGTGGAACGCATACTGGCTCCAGCGGCGGTCGTTGTTGAGGCCGCGTCCGGCGGCGAATGCGCACGACACGGCGGGAAGGACGGAAAGCGCCACGATGGCGAGCCAGCCGGAGCGAGAGACCCACGTACGCATTTCGCGGACGGAATCCTTGGCTATGCGCAGGAACACATCCAGCGACGAAGAGCAGTTCGCCGCTTCAGCCGCCTCGGTGCCTAGGAATCCCCCCGACACGTACTTTACGAAAAAGATCGTCCCGATCACGACGGAAAGCAGATGGAGCGACGCCGCGCCGTACAGGGAGCTGCCGTTCTTGACGAGCACGAGCATGAACGCAAAGAATATGGCGATTGAGCAGGGGACGAATATCGGACTCTCGATGAGACCCATGGCGACGAACGCGCCGGCGACAACCGCGACAGGGAGCGAAAGCCTCGGGCGGCCAGCGGCAAGCAGGACCACCCGCATCGTCAGAAGCGCCCACATCACGTCGAAGATGCGGTGTTCAAGATGCGTGGAGCTCTGCCATACGGCCGTGGAGAACACAAACGTGAGCGAGGCAACCACGCCGGCGGCAATCGATGCGCCCTTCGCGAACTTGATGCTGTCCTCCTGCGTCGTGCCCTGCCACACCGCAAACGCCATCAGCCTGCAGATCAGGTACGCCGACACCACGCCACACACGAGAGACAGGGCATTGGTGCGCACCGCCACCGAAGAGAGATCGCCCGCCCCCGCGAACAATTTCACGAAAAGGCCCCACAACGGAAACTCCGGGAACGCCAACGCGTCGATTCCCGCCCACTGCACCAGCAGACGCGCCGAGTCGCCGGGGAACACGTAGTTCGCGAGAGTCAATGCATACACCACTGCGGCGACACCCGCCACGGATAACGCTGACAGCAAGGAGGCTCTGCGGAAGGAAGAGTCTTCTGAACGGAAGCTTGACATGATGCTATGACCTTTCTTTTATTTTTCCGACTGTTTTCTCGGGCAGCCGGGACAGCAGCCCGGACACGAAATGTCCTTGCCGTCCCAGCAATAGGTGCAGAGACGCTCCTTGGGGAGTCCTATCGCGGAGACAAGATCGTCAAGCCGCTGGAAAGCAAGCGAAGTCAGCCCGAGGTTCTTGCGTATGTACTCCACCATCTCCCTGTACGGCTGGCCATCCGGATCGAGGTACTTCGTCAGATCCGCATTGGCGCCTTCCCTGTCGCGGATGTAGCGGCGGGTGATCAGATCGTATTCGGACTTCGACCTGGAGAAATTAATGAACTTACACGGGAAAAGGAGCGGCGGACACGCAATTCGCATGTGAGTCTCCTTCACGCCGTCCGCATAGAGACGCTTGGCCTGCTGCCCCAGTTGCGTGCCGCGGACGATCGAGTCGTCGCAGAACACAAGCCGCTTGTCCTTGATCAGCCCCGGCACGGGAATGAGCTTCATCGCCGCGATGCGTTCGCGCTGGCGCTGATCCTGCGGAGTGAACGACCTCGCCCAGGACGGCGTATATTTCACAAACGGCCGCGCATACTTCAGCCCCGCCTCGTGCGCATAGCCGAGAGCGTGGGAGATGCCGCTGTCCGGGACGCCGCCCACGGAATCCGCCTCTACTGGATTGCGACGCGCCAGGAAAGCGCCAGAGCGGTAGCGCGACATCTCAACGTTGCGCCCTTCATAGGTGGAGGCCGGGAATCCGTAATAGACCCAAAGGAACGAGCAGATCGCCATGTCCTTGCCGGGCTCTATGACGGTGCGGACTCCATCGACAGCAATCTCCACCATCTCGCCGGGCCCCATGTCTCGCACGTATTCATATCCGAGATTCGCAAGCGCACAGGACTCCTGAAGGGCGATCATCGCGCCGTTGCGTTGGCCAAGAACGATGGGTGTGCGCCCATACCTGTCGCGAACGGCGAAAAAGCGGCCTGTTTCGGTCACAAGCATGAACGAGCAGCTTCCCTGCACCTTCTCCTGGACCAGGCGCACACCATCCTCAAGCGTCGGCGCAGATGCAAGTATGGCCGACACCACTTCGGTGGGGCCGACCATTCCAGAGGTCGTAGAATACTGAAGCTGGAGATGGTTCTTCTCAAACATCTCACTCATCAGATCCTCGATGTTGGTTATCAGACCGACCGTCACAATGGCGAAGGTTCCATGTGCGGAGCGCATCACCAGAGGCTGGGGATCGGTATCGGATATCACACCGAGGCCGACACGGCCGACAAGATCGCCTACATCTCGCTCAAATTTCGACCTGAAAGGGGAGTTCTGGATGTTGTGTATGGAACGCTGAAACCCTTTGTCGCCCAACACACACATGCCGCCTCGGTGGGTACCGAGATGTGAATGATAATCAGTGCCAAAGAACAGATCGCTTACGCAATCGTCCTTGGCTATGACGCCGCAAAAACCGCCCATTAATCCTCCAATTTTCGGGGAAACAACCTAAACTTTTCCCTTTGGGTGCGTATTATATCATAAAAAGCCGCCTGAAAACCATCTTGCCTCCCCCAAACAAAATGTGAAGGATGAGAATGGATGCGGGGTCAGCGGAGAAACCGGAACTGTCGTCTCTACACAATTACTCCGCCGCAGACGATACGACCGAACTCGTCGTAGAAGACGGCTGACTGCCCCGGCGCAACGCCGAAAAGCCCGTCTCCATCCGCATGGCATACCCCATTCTCGAAAACGACCGGTCCCAATGGCGAACCAGTGCTGCGTATCTTCACTCTGCACGGAATCGTCCTGTCCGTCGGCCCAGACGCCATCCACTTCAGATCCTCGACCCTGAACACGGTCTTGAACGCCTCCTGCCGACTCCCGACAACAACTTGGTTCCGACACGAATCCAGACGGATTACATAGTGCGGTTCAGGGCCATACACTCCGATCCCCTTTCGCTGCCCAACGGTATAGCGCCAGAATCCGGAATGCCGCCCCAGCACCTTGCCTGAAAGATCAACGATATCGCCCTCCCTGTCAGCCTCGCCGATAAGCTCGTTCTTGTCGCCCGAGTAGAAATCCTGCGAATCCAGCCTGTCGGCGGTGGAAAGGCCCTTCTCGGCGGCGAGTGCACGGACCTCGGCCTTGGTCATGCCACCGAGAGGAAAGAGCGTACCGGCAAGCTGTTTCTGGGAAAGGCGGTATAGGAAATAGCTCTGGTCCTTTTTTCCGTCAACCGCACGGCTGACGGCATACCGCCCATTCTCGCACTGCACGATCCGCGCGTAGTGTCCCGTCGCGAACCGGTCGAAGTCCAGACCACTCCTGCGCGCTACGGAAGGAAGCAGACCGAACTTTATCTCGGCATTGCAGATCACGCATGGATTCGGCGTGAGACCCTGCAGGCTAGCCTCGCGAAAGTAGCGTATTATCTCACGGTCATAGTCCTCGAAGCAGTCGAACACCCTATGCTCGATCCCGATGGAATCCGCAAACTCGGCGGCCTGGGCTATGCTTTTCTCTTCATTCGGCCCAAAGCACGCCGCACGATCTCCGCCGCGATACCGCCCTTCCCGCCACAGGCGCATCGTTATGCCGATGACATCGTGTCCGGCCTCCTTCAGCATGAGCGCGACGACCGACGAATCAACGCCGCCTGAAAGTCCAACCGCGATTTTCATCTGCGCCCCCAGTGCGGCGAATCACCGCGCATGTTCCAATTGATGCCTTCCCCTATTGCGGAAATGCTGCGTTCCAGAGCCTCGCGCGAACCGCATGAGTTCTCGTCGTCGACAGGCTTGCCCTCATAGAGAAGATAGTCAGACCGGTACTTCACATCGGTCACGTTCGGCATTATCACATTCGCCCCCGCCAGCAGGCCCCTTTCTCGTCCATCAGGCGCGAGAGCCTGAAGCGCCGTGGAGGCTGCAATGTTCACGTCTCGAAGGTGAAGACGCGTCACCGCAATCATGCGCAATCCCAGCTCAAGACGCCGAGCCGCGACATCCGGCGTCCATTGGGCGTCCCTGCCAAGCGGAGTGTCGGCGTGCGGAATGTACGGCCCCATTCCGATCATGTCCAGGTCCTCTTCTGCGAAGAACTCAATGTCGGCGGCAAGATCGTCGATTGTCTGCCCCGGAAGTCCGCACATGACTCCGCTGCCCACCTGATATCCGTTCCTGCGAAGCGAACGCAGGCACTCCCGGCGGCGACGCCAGGAATGTCCGGCCGGATGCAGTCTTGCATACAGTTCGGGACTGGACGTCTCGATCCGCAGCAGATAGCGGTGGGCGCCGGCGTCGCGCCACCTGCGGTATGTGTCGTCAGACTGTTCGCCAAAACTCAGCGTGACGCCGAATCCGTCGCCAAACCGCTCCCGTACCCGACGAAGGACACGCTCGATGAATGCCGTATTCTCCTCACTCTCAAGCTCGCCCGACTGGAGAACAAGGTTCCCGTAACCGGCCTCGAACGCCAATTCGGCGCGCCGCACGATCTCATCCGCCGACATCCGGTAGCGATGGACATTCCGATTGTCTCGGCGAATGCCGCAGTAGAGACAGTTCTTGGCGCAGATGTTGCCGCACTCGACGAGACCGCGCAAAGAGACAGCCCTTCCCACCTCACGGCTCTTCACATCATACGCGGCGGCAAACAGTTCCCGGGCGTCGGGCCATTCCAGAAGCCGAACCAGATCCTGTCGTGAAAGCGAACGGGGCGCATCAGGCAACCCAGAGAGAAACGACGCCTTCCGACCATTCTTTCCATCAATTTCCATTGACTTGAAATTATACCACATCGAACCACTCGCATCTCTGCCATGGCGCCGCGAGATTTTAAAAAAACCTCTTGCTTTATTTTCCATGATTTGATATCTTATCACCCCGTTAGCACCCGTGGTGAAATTGGCATACACGCTAGATTCAGGTTCTAGTGCCGCAAGGTGTGTGGGTTCAAATCCCACCGGGTGCACCAACAACGAACTGGCCCCATCGTCTATCGGCTAGGACACCTGGTTCTCATCCAGGTAAGAGGAGTTCGACTCTCCTTGGGGCTGCCAATGTGTATGAAGGCGGCAGTCAAATTCTTTCTTCTTCTCGTATCGTTGCTTGTCACGGTATTGTTGGTAGTCCGCTTCTCCGAGATTTCACTACCTCAGCCTGCATTAGAGTGTATTTCAAGGCGATTTTCCTCAGAAAGCTGGCTCACTCGCATAGATTCGATAAAATGGAGCTTCCCTGGGAAAATAAGGATTGAAGGGCTGCGGCTGATAAACCGCAAAAAGGCCGAGGCGGAACCGTTCCTGTCGGCAGAAAGCGCAACGATACGGCTTTCACTTTCCCGCTTCCCATGGAAAGCCAAGAATATCATCAAATCTATAACCGTGTCCAAGCTAAGAATGCCGCGGCTTTCGGATGGCTACTACATCCCGGATTCCATCGAGTTTCCTGGAGCATACGACTTCAGGGAGTCAAACGAACCTGTAGAACTGGACATCCCAGACATCGCACCATTCCGGCTGACGCTCATAGAACCCGACATCTTGAATTTGCAGGCAAGCCACGTCATGGCAAAAAGCGTCTCTGCGAGAGACGGCATACTGCGGTTCAACAATGTCACAGTGAAATTTCCGGATCGTGACGTAGATATGTCCGTTACCGGCTACTGTGAACTCAATGTCCCGGAGCAGAAAGTGGTCGGCAGTGTACATGGTCAGGCTAGACAGCACAACATACGGCCAATGCTGCAGGCGCTTGACATCTCGAACAGTTATCAGTTCGTCGACGCCTTTACCGGCGTGCGCACGCCGGTTGGCGCAGGATGCAAATTTGAAGTCAATCTCAGAAACAAAGACCTTAGGATATTCCTGGATCTCAACCCAACAGGTGGCGCATACCGCAAGGTTCCGCTCAAGACCGTCCAGGGGAATCTGGACATACGCGTGTTCGTACGCGAGCATTTCCAGAATGCGTTCATATCGGTGGGGCCCGTTGATGCACGACTGGCGGATGGTTCTTTCATTACCGGTTCGGTGTTCTATGAAAACACCAACGACATAGGTTATGTGACATTCCGCAACGTTCATTCAACGACCTCTCTCTCGAATGCACTCGCGGTGGCAGATGTGCTGAACGACGGCACGCTCGACTGCCTACAGCCGGAGACTCCGCCGACAATCAGGGTGGATGGAACTATGGCCGTCAATCCGGTGCACGCGGCGACCAACAGGATTGACGGATCAATCGCATTCAAACGCGGCGCGTTCTTCGGAATCCCCCTCGCAAATGCCACCTCCGAATTTCATGTGCGCGGCGAGAGCATCGACTTCACAAACGCAAGAGCTTCCATGCCGCGCGGCGGGAACATCAATGGGAAAGGCATGATTGCATTCCCCGGGTTTAAAGAGGAAAATGCCTCGTTCAAGATCGAATTAAAAGGTTCAGACATAGCGCTTGCCGATGCACTCGCTTCACTTGGGATCAACTCCGGCGACATGCGCGGAAAGGTTTTCGGCACCCTGGAATTCGGCGGCCCGCTGACTACTGCACTAGTTTCACGGACATACGGCAAAGCCGCAATCTCCCTGAGAAACGGACATCTCGCCAGACTCAATATGTTTGCAGGTTTGACGGACTATCTGGCCAAGAACATACCGGGGGTTTCATCCCTTGTCGATCAATCGAATGCAGAAGTCGAATGCACAATCACGAACGGCGTCATAAGCGCTTCCAAAATTCAGGTGTCCGGCGACATATTCTCAATAACAGGCAGCGGCACCTACTCCATGCCAGACGACAAGATCGACATAAGAGCTCGCGTGCGAATATTCAAGAACGACTCCATTATCGGAAAGATTGCAGATCCAATCACCTGGACATTCTCCAAACTCCTCATGGAGTTCAAGGTCTATGGGTCGCTCGACGACCCGAAGTGGGAATACATCTCCGTAATGGAACGTCTTCTCTGATACGCAGAATCCCAGCGCACCGACACATCAGCAGCAAACATGAAACTACAACTCGAAAGAATCGCCGGAGACCCAGTAATGGGCATCGACGAGGCTGGACGCGGACCGCTGGCCGGTCCCGTCTTTGCGGCGGCAGTACATCTTCCTCTGTCTGCGGCAGAAGCGCTCATGACCGGAAACTGGGCTGAAATCAACGACTCGAAGAAGCTATCCGAGAAGAAGCGCGACATTCTTGCGAAGATGATCAAAAGCACTCCCGACTGCATATGGTCCATCGCATCCGCAACCGCCGCCGAGATAGACCACTTCAACATATTGCGCGCGACACACATTGCAATGAAACGCGCTCACGACGATGTAGCCGCACGAATTGGCCTCGAGGAAAGAACCAAGGTCCTGGTCGACGGCCTGCCAGTGTCAACACTGCCCCATGCATCCAATGTTATAAAGGGAGATGCAAAGTCGCTTCTCATCGCAGCGGCATCCATCCTCGCAAAAACCGCCCGTGACGCATACTGCATGGAGATGGAAGCCAGATATCCTGGATATGGATTCGCAAAGCACAAAGGCTACCCCACCGCCGCACACTTCGCAACGCTGAGGGAACTTGGCCCCTGCCCCGAACATCGCCGCTCATTCGGCCCGGTATCGCAGCTACAATGAAAAGGGCGATGCCGTCCGCAGCATTTCCGCCCATCATAGACATAGAGGTTCATGTATTGTCTCTCAAATGATCCCGGCATGTAGAATTCTCGGGTCATTGATATCTTTCCGGTGAAATTAGTGTTCAATCCCGTAAACGCAACCTTGCCGCGTGAATAATCGGTGCCGGATTCATCAAGCACCATAATTTCGGCATTGCCTACGATTTCTGATTCAATCGTAAAAAGGCTGTTGTTGTAGCACCGGATGATATGATCATCGCCGCTTTCAGCATTTACATACTACCGGATTTCACCGCTTCCATAATCGACATCGCCACTCCTCCTTAAAAAAACAAACAAGGCAATTATAGTATTTTGTTTTTTTTTTAGGATTTTTTACAAGTGGGAAGAGATTACATTTATAAACTAATCGTTACACTCCCATTTGGGGGTGCATATGCACGCAACCTAAAATGAGAATATGGTTCGGACTAATTCTCACGCATACCTAAAATCACATTGTTACAAGAGATGGGTAATGAAAGATTGGAGGCAGAATTCCCCCACTGAAATTCCGCTGTTCGCTGCCATCTTAACCTAACAATGAGGTGGATTCTACTGATTCCACTGAAACCGATGCAGATTCCAAAATCGGTTGACATAAACCACCAAACAAACTCTTTTCAGGGTTCACCACAAAGTTCAAACAGTGGAACAACCGGCGTCCCTGAAAAGAGTTTTATTTTCCGCTAGTTTGCCGCTTTTAGAACTTACACCCGTTTCCAGCAGAGCATGTCCCCACAGTCACAGTTATTCACATTTGTGTTCGTCGAGAATCTTCTTTGCGCAATTTGTCGTAATCGTATCCGTACCGCAGAAGAAAGCGAGCCGCGCATTCTTGAGCTCTTTCTGTCATTGCAACCATTTTTCTTTCTGCTGCGATAAACAGTATTGTGATTTTTAAAGCAGATCGAGCGCCGAGCGTTCGGTCACGAAGCATGGCGAATCGTAGACGGGAATCCGCACAAACGTGACGCCGTCGGCGTGCTTTATCTGGTTCTCCGCCGGAATTTCATAGACCCAGCCGGTGATGAGATCGACCCAGACCGGATCTTTGAAGGGTTGTCCGGCCCATTCGAAAATGACCTCGTACGTCGTCAGCGAATTGCCGGGACGACCGGCTTTCGGATCCATGACGGCATCATATTCTATTCTCGTTCCACCTTCGCGCTTCGTGCAGATTATCTTGCCTTTTTCCCAGAACACGAAAAGCGGTTCGCCCTTTCGTGTACGATACTCAAAAAGCGCGATTGCAGGATCGGTTATGGAAACCTTCTTTTCTGGAACGCGCGTGAGGTTTGAATTGAACACCGACACCATATTCTGGATCGCATAATAGGCGCGTTTGACCTGAATGATGTCATTCTTGGAATTGAGACGGAGATATCCCTTGCGGTTGCAGAACGGCACCTCAAATGTCGGCGGCGTATAGTTTATGTCCACGATGCAGAAGAGCCCCGATTCCAGATCGTGGCCGAGATCCCCCAGCGCACGGCGCAGATCATACTTGGCTTGGCTCAACTCGCTCCACGGAATGTACCTGAGCGCCAGAGTGGAGATGAATTCGCTGGGAGCACCATTCTCGCCCTGCCGAAGTTTTGCATGCGGTGCATATTTTGCGAGTACCTCCTTGCGTCCGGCATCCTTTTCGTAGGACAGATCGGGATTGTGGACATACCCATGATAGATGAAGGTATCGAAAAGTTTCACGTCGTCGCCCATCGGCTTCATGCAGGCTTCTAGAACTTCCGGCAGCGAACCGGCAAGCGAAAGAGCGTGTATCCGGCAATTTGGCATGTATTTGCGGAGTATCTTGGCGCTACGGACATTGAAAGCGGCAATCGCAGGCGGTGCATTGCTCGCAAACCTTGGCTCGTTCCACATTGCCCATTCCTTCACGCGACCTTTGAAATGATTCGCAAGGAAATCGACCCAGCGATCCCAGTGCCGTAACCCTTCCGGCGTGTTGGGGATGCTGCTCCCGAGCCCGGCACCGCCCGCACCGGGATAGATAGGATTGCCGTAGCTGAGCTCAAGAAGCGGATTTATGTCGTGCGACAGGCACCAGTCGACGATGTGGTCGAGCCATGCGACATCGATCTTGCCTTTTACGCGCTCGCTCTTCGCCCAGCCGGTCAAGATGCGGATCTTGTTCACGCCCAACGGCTCCAGATAATCGCGGTATTTGTCGAAGTCGACAAAGTCGCGGTCGACGGGTGCGCCGTCGATGGTGAAGTTGCTGTCTCCGACCTCCTTCACACTTTTTGGCTTAAGGCAGCCAATCTTCTTCAGCGACACCTGAAGCTGCGTTGCATTGCGGTCGGGACCAGTTTTGATGAGCGGCGGCAACGCGCCGTAAGCGACAGATGCGGCAAGTCCCAACAAGCCTAGTATTGTCGCGTGTTTTACCTTCATTTCTATTCCTCCATTATTCATGCGCATAAGTATACCATACCATCAAAAAATACATAGCATCTATTGCGAATTTATTATCGTAGTATTTGCGAAAACAAATAACACACAAAAAAGAGCTGAAATGTCAGCAAAACGGCATCCGCGCACAAAGGGACAAACAACAGAAGATTCAGGGGGAATGGAATCTGCCCTACTCGAACTTTTCCGCCACGGCATCGACAAGCTGGCGGGTTTCGGGGTCGAAGGAAAGTCCGATGAGATGGATCGGCAATCCTGACGCAAGATATGGAGCTGCATAATTCTTCTCGCGGATCTGCCTGAACGCCCTGTCGACCGGTTCGCCGACCTTGAGCTCGAAGATGAATACGCCGTTCACATGGCTTGCCACGATATCGGCGCGTCCGTTCGCCTGCACATCCTCCATAGTGAAGCGGAAGCCGCTTCCGGCCAAGAGGAACGAAAGGCAACGGGCGTATGAGTTCTCATGAACAGAGGCTTCCGTAGAGCCGTAGGCCATCGCCGCATAGAGCGACTTGAGCCCGAGGAAGAAGTCTGGGAATGCACCGGCACGCAGTTTCGCTCCCAAGCTTGCAGCCCATGCAACATCCTTTTCGGCTGCGACACTCGTCATCAGGATATTGAGATCGCGTCGCACTTCCTCGTCGGGAACGGAAAGCGTATAGAAACCATCCGAATAATCCTTGATCGTCAGATAGCCGGTCTGAAACAGCATGCCGATCGGCTTCAGATCGGCAAGATTCGTAACATCAAATTCCTGTTCAGAGACAAACTGCGTTCTATCAGGATCAATCGCCAGCATGTCCGAACGCTTGAGATAGTTCATGAGCGACGACGGACGCCCGGTCGATGACCAGGTGGCGG
>SUVZ01000532.1 GCA_015061765.1 Lentisphaerota bacterium | reverse complement strand
CGCAACACTGCTTTATTCATCCTTCGCGACTAACTGGCAAGGCGTATACAACGCATTCGTGTCCGCTCCGCTTTCCTACATGCACAGAGCGGCTGGAGATGCCGTCTCCGAAGGAGCTGCATATCATGTACATCCGTGGTGGCAATACCTGAAGTGGCTGTTTGGATCAAGTACATTCCTCGCCGCATACGTCTTGATGGGCATCCTCTATGGATCCTCCGTGTTGCTCCGCGTAAAAAACGGGGCCATTGCATCCAGACAGCCCATTGCGACAGCATTTGCAGCGACCATGTGCTACTCACTGATCCTGACCTTGGCATACTCCTCCATACCTTACAAGACTCCTTGGTGCGCCCTTCAGCTCCATCTGCCAATTCTGCTTTCCGCATTTCTTGGATTTGCGATGTGGTCCTCCCTCAAGAAATCCAACCTGATTGTGACGGCATTTTTCACAATGGTACTTCTGTGCCACAATTGCGTATTGTCCGCGAAGATGTGGCACGAACCGGATTCGAAGAAAATCCCGTACAACTATGCCTCCGCCTCCCCGCAGGTGAAAGACATGGCAAAACTTGTGAAGGACATCGTTTCAGAAAAACAAATGGCCGAAAACACGTTCATCGCAGTCGCCATTCCAAGCGAGGATACATGGCCACTCCCGTTCTATCTGCGCGGGCTCGACGCACGCATCGGCTACTGGACGCAGTTTGCGGAGCTTGAGGCTCTTGCCGGACTCAAGCGCAATCCTGACATCGTTGTCGTCCCTGCCGAAGAAGGACATCTTGTGCAGCCACTTTTCCCGCATCTCAAAAACACAAAAAGGTTTGAAATGCGCCACCGGGTGCGCGTCCGCGTATTCTGGTGACACCAAACCCCGCAATCAGAAAACCAAAACCATGATCTGCAACACAATACTCGAAGCGATGGGACACACCCCGCTGGTGCGTCTGAACCGCATGACAACGCCTGACATGGCTGAAGTCCTCGTGAAATTCGAGGCTCTCAACGTCGGCGGTTCAATCAAGACCCGCACAGCGGCCAACATGATACGCGAAGCGGAATTGCGCGGTCTTCTCAAGCCAGACTCCATAATCGTTGAACCAACGAGCGGCAATCAGGGCATCGGCCTCGCGCTCATAGGTGCGGTCAAGGGCTATAAAACGGTTATCGTCATGCCCGACAGCGTAAGCGAGGAGCGCCGCAAGCTCGTGAATCACTACGGCGCAAAGGTGATCCTAGTGCATGACGCCGGAAACATCGGAGCCGCCATCGAGGAATGCTCTGCGATTGCGCAGCGCATGGCGAAGGAAAATCCGAAGGTATTCGTTCCTGAACAATTCTCGAACCCCGCCAATCCCGCCGCACACCGCCACGGAACCGCGCTGGAAATCATGGAACAGGCGGCAAGGCCGATCCACGGATTCTGTTCGGGAGTCGGCACGGGCGGCACTTTGAGCGGCATTGGAGAGGTGCTCAAGGCGCAGAACCCCGGAATCGAAATCTGGGCGGTCGAACCGCAGAATGCCGCCATACTTGCAGGCGGAACCGTCGGCACTCATCTTCAGATGGGCATAGGCGACGGCCTCATCCCTGACAATCTCAATACGCAGATATATTCGCACATCTGCGTTGTGACGGACGAAGAGGCTCTCAACTGCGCCCGCAACCTCGCCCGGAAGGAAGGCCTTCTCGCCGGCATATCAGGCGGCACGAACGTATTCGCAGCGTTGAAGCTCGCAAAGCGTCTCGGCCCCGGGAAAACGGTCGTGACAGTCCTTCCAGACACGGCCGAACGCTACTTCTCGACTCCACTATTCACGAAAGATGCCCAATGAACAGAACAGCGCTACTAGTCGCGGGAGCGGCCTTTGTGGCCGGAGCCGCAGTCGGATGGATTGCAAGGACGTCTGTCGCGGGTGACATGGCTGCCAAAACCGAGGAACCTTCACCACGGAAAAGACAGCGCATCGCCGACTCTCAAACCCTTGTCAAAACGGTCACCACCATCGTGACGAACACCATTCACAGCACGGAGACCAACACGGTGGACGTTGACAGGGAGCGACCGAAGGGACTAGGCGGATTCATGGCCGATCTTGAACGCATGAAGACCGACGATCCAGAAAGATACGCCTCCATGACAAACCGCATGGCCCAGTTCCGCAAAAGGATGATGCAGCGGACTGAAAACAGGCTCGAAACGCTTGCTTCCATCGACACTACCGGATGGAGCAAAGGTCAGATTGCGACGCATGAGAAATATCAGGACCTCATAGCCCGCCGCGAAGAGCTGATGGACATAATCCGCCTTGACAGCGGAGCCACGCAGCAGGAACGGGAAGCAGCCTTTGCCGAACTCAGGGAATTGGGCCATGAAATCAGGCAGACAAGCGCGAGGGAACGCAACTTGCTGCTGGACAAGACATTCCGGGAACTTGGCTACAGCGGCTCAGATGCCGCCGAAATCCGCGAGACCATCAAGACGATCTACTCGACGACAGAGGAATGGGGTGGATCTGGCGGACGACGCGGCCCCGGGCGTCGATAGTCCACCGCCCATTTCCATCGTCCCGCCGTATCCTTTTCAATTATCGCCTTCGATTCTCGTTTGCAGGTGAAGATGGCGAACAGTGCACTCTATTTTCCAAGGGCCTCTTCGCCGCCCTTGCCGGACTTCGGAAGAGTGAAGTCCGCAGGGCGGCCCTTGACCTGCCTGGAAAGGAAGTCTAACCCTGCGGGGAAGTTACCGCCATGTCCGCCCTCAAACAGCGTAAAGCGCACATTTGCGGATGTCCTGCGGAAATGGATCCGATGCTTCGCGCTGTAGAACGGATCCTCGGCTCCCTTGTACGCTATGTCGGCGGGCACTTTCCGCGTCGCCTCGATCTCCGCTATGTCTGC
>SUVZ01000531.1 GCA_015061765.1 Lentisphaerota bacterium | reverse complement strand
TGCACGGCCGGAGTGCCTCTAAGCCCGAGACCGATTACGGCAACTCGGACGCACTTCATCGGCGGCAGAGCAAATCCCTGCATCGCCCCACCCGTTCCGAACCCAAGACGCGGTCCCATGCACCCAGCTGCGACGGCTGTCATTCCCATCCATGCTGATCCCTTGATGAAATCTCTTCTTGTATAGCTCATGTCAATTCCCGCAACCGTCACATCAACGGAACGGACTCCTTTCTTCTAGCGTTTTACGTGTTGGTCATTTCGAAAACTCACCGGCCGGACAGCGCCCTTATCTGCTTCCGCCTTTCTAAGTGCGAATACGCGATCGGCAAAATCCAGCATCCATTTCCAGTCATAGGCCGAAATGCCATGCCCTTCGCTTCGACGGACATATCCAAGCCTTTGTCCGATCGCCGAGGTGTCGTAAGCATCCGGCCAATCACCGGGCGGCAATCCCTCCCCGTAGAACATCTCCCAAACAGGACTCGCCGCACGAAGGGAAAGATATTCGCCTTTGGTGTCAAACCACCGCTTGTCAAAACCCTCGACCAGCAATGCACGCGGAGCGATGCACGCAACCAGAAGATGCTGATCAAATGTCAGAGTCTTGGCGGGATCCGCCGCGTATTTGGCGTATGCCGGACAATACCAGTGCGTGAATGCTCGATTCTCCGTAGACGGATTCTCGCCGTAATCGCGCTTTGCCAGCGTGACGCCCCCGCCTCCGGCCTGGTTCGGCACGCAGACCGCGAACCGCTCATCGCGTGCCGCCGCAAGCAATGCCGCCTTGCCGAGACGGGAACAGCCCGTAACGACCGATTGCGCGGCGTCAATTCCCGGAATCCGCTCCGCGAGATCAAGACCGCGCGAAAGCGCCCAGGCCCACGCCCCGAGCGCCGTGATGTTGTCGATACGCGACGAATCACGCTTTCCCCAAAGAGCAAACACACCGTTGTATGCCATTATCTCCTGACGATATATCGCCGCATCCGGAGCGCGGTTGTCGGGATCGGAAGAAACCTCGCAATAGCAGGCACTCATGACCGCATATCCGCGCGCAATGATCGTTCCGACAGGAAACACTGTCGCATTCTCCGGGTTCTGCATGAGCCCCCGGGTCCTCGCCGTCGCGGAATGGCCGTCAGTCGTCGGCTTTGACCGGGTCCAGGCCGTCATGACGGGAATGTCATCGTCGGGGACAAGTTCATGGTTCCCCCTCGGATTCAGGAAAAGAACGACCGGCGACGTCTTTTCTGAATATCGGGGCGTCCACACTATCCAGTTTATGCAAGGCCCCGTCCTGTCTTTCCTGAACCACATCCTGTACTGCCGCCTTACGGCATAACCGGCAACCGCCACCTTCTCATCGACCAGTTCCGTCTCGACGGTCTCAGGCAATGGCGGCTCCTCGCCATACATCTCCTTGGCGAAAATATTCAGGATTTCCCGACGGCGCGACGGCCACTCTTCACGGGAAACCTTCCGGCCATCCAAAAACACAAGCGGATCTTCAAGCTTGTACGGCGCGATCTTGGACTCGTCGTAGTTCGGATGTCGAACTACCACCTCCCGGTCTAACAGTTTGACCGTCTCCGCTTGCACGGATGACAACACCGCCAGCATCAGTGAAATCGACAACAACTTTTTCATGTCTCGCCTCTTCATTCGCATAATACCGGACGCATCAGGAATTTGCACCCTTGCCGCGCCATATCTTCATGGCGTCACAAAGGCGGTCAGCCCCTTCGCATATACGATTCTTCGCCACAGGCTCCATCGTCACCCAGGATGCCATCATCAATCCCTTGACGCGTGATGCGGTCAACTTCTCGCGGGCGTACACCGCCGTATCCTCCATCGTCCGGTTGCCGTCATAGAAATTTGACGAACACGGAATCTGGTCATACCCCGACTTGTCCAACACATGATAGGTTTCACGCGCCACCGCAAGGAACTTTCGCCTTTCCGGTGTATACTTCGCAAGATCCGCCTCGCCAAACTCACGATAGTACCAGTTGCTCTGCAGAACCGTACGCGGCACTTTTCGAATATATTCGTCCGGATTCGACCAGCATGCATCACTCCACATCCATGCGCGGGCGCCATGCGATTCCACTTCCCGTACAAGCTGGTTGAGATCGTGATACCACAGATCGCCTTGACGGACGACAACATACTTGATTTTGCTGTCCTGCGGCGGCAGTCGCTCTTCATCGCATCCTATATGAAAATATCTCGGACAATCGAATATCTCCATAACATCGCGAATCATGTCCCTGCAAAACCCGTAATAGGCTTTCGACGAAACCATCTTTCGCCACTCGCCCATCCAAGGATTGTGGGTCGTCGAAAAATTCAATTTTGGAATCGGCTCGAAACCCATAGACCGAAGCCTGCTGAGTTCCTTCCTCAGTTTCTCGACCGACCACGCGCCGCGGATGGCAATTTCCGGATGACGCGGATAGACGACACTGTCCCCAAGGTCGATTACTATTGCATTGACGCCCCTGCTCCTGAAATGGTCGGATACATCCCGCCAGACGCTTTCGTCAAACTTAATACGATCGGAATAGAGATAGAATCTCTCCACCGACTCTGCAAGTTCAGGGTCGGTTATGTTTTCAGGCACAACCCCTCCGCGCCCTTCGCCCGGCGCCTTTTGGATATTGCATCCGAGCTGAATCAGTTCCGCCGCCAGGAAATCCGCCTGCGGACGAGGGCTGTGCTCGCGCGAAACGCACCCCGCCATGGCGGAAGCCGCTGCCGCAGCGGCAGAATTGATGAACTCACGTCTTGTATTGTAGAGTAGAGCGGAACGCCCCGAATGTCTCAGAGCGCCCGCCCCCTCATCAAACCGTACGTGCGGATTTCCCGCATACGGCTTTCCTTGCATGACTTTCTCTTTCACAGTTA
>SUVZ01000530.1 GCA_015061765.1 Lentisphaerota bacterium | reverse complement strand
CTTCCTCCCGCCGGAAGCGATGAACGTGAACCCGCAGATCGTGTGGAGCCCGATGCCGGGCGGCGCCTTGACGGCCAACACGCAGATGCTCCGCGACAACAACATGATGGACAAGTACGACGATATGATCGCGGAGATGTACGACTGCGTGCGCCTCGGCGGCTTCGGTACGTCCGTTACGCCGGTCTCCCAGTTCTACGCCCAGCAGGCCATCCAGAACGTCATGTTCGGCAAGTTCAACAAGTTCGCTCCCGGCTATGCCAAGATGGTTCTCGGCTACTTCGGCAAGACGCCTGTCGCCCCTGATCCGGAGATCGTCAAGAAGGCTGCCGAATTCATGAAGATGGAGCCCACCACGAAGTCGGTTCTTGAAATCAACGACGCCGATCCCAAGAAGGGCCGCAAGGCTGCCGAGGCCCGTCTCACCGAGGCCGGTCTTCCGATCACCGATGAGAACGTGTTCATCTCCGCAAGCTGCCTTGAGAAGGGCATTCTCTTCCTTCAGGGTAAGGGACCGATGGGCTGCCGCTTCGCCGAGGACGAAAAGCCTGCTGCCGGAAAGGGCGGTCCCATCACCGTTACGATCAACGGCAAGGCCTATGGCGTCGAGATCAAGGGCGACGGCAAGGCTGTCGTGAACGGCAAGGCCGTCGACTTCAAGGCCGAGGCCGGTCTCAAGGCCGCCGCACCTGCGGCTGCCGCTCCCGCTGGCGGTCAGGAAGTCAAGGCTCCCGTTCCGGGTATGGTCCTCCGTGTCACTGCACAGAACGGCCAGAGCGTCGCGAAGGGTGATGAGCTCCTCGTCATGGACGTGATGAAGATGGAAACGCCCGTCACGGCTCCGTGCGACGGTACTGTGACCGTTCTCGTGTCGCAGACGGACAAGGTCGCCACCGGCGATGTCCTCGCCGTCATTGGCTAAGATTATGGTAGGGCGCGTTGTCCCCAACGCGCCGAGGCGGTCCGTTCCCGGACCGCCCTGCCAGATGCAATCGAAAGGAACTTTAAATGAAACGTGCAATTATCATGATGCTAGCCCTCGGCTGTGCGTTCTTCGCGCAGGCTGATGAGCCGGCTTGGAAGAAGACGCTCAGCAAGGTGAAGGACTTCACCGGTGACATGGGGTTCATGGCTTTCATGAAGAAGGAAGCTCCGGCCTACATTACTGGAAACTTCGATTCTGCGGATCGTGCTCCCATGCCCGATCTCTCCAAGCCGCGCATCGGCGACAATGTCGGTGCGAACCGTAACGGTTATTGGGACAAGGACGGCAAGTGGGTCGGCGGCTACTTCTCCGACGATGGCAGCTTTGTCAAGGGACATGAGGTGACTACCCTTTTCAATATGCCGTATGGTGTCGGTCAGCTCATCATGATTCCGGTGTGTCTCATCCTCATGTATCTTGCGATCGTGAAAGGGTTCGAGCCGCTTCTGCTTCTGCCGATCGGTTTTGGTGGTCTGCTCGCAAACTGTCCGCTTGCAGGTGTCACGATGCCGGCAATGATGCACAGCGGCGCGATTTCGTTCCTTGAGAGCGGTGTGCCTGTCATGTCTGGCGGAACAATCGAGCCGGGCGGATTCCTCTATTACTTCTTCAGCTTCGGTATCGATACAGGCGTGTTCCCGATCATGATCTTCATGGGCGTGGGCGCAATGACCGACTTCGGTCCGCTGATCGCAAACCCGAAGGCCGCGCTTCTTGGCGGTGCCGCACAGTTCGGTATCTTCTTCGCGCTCTTCGGCTCTCTCGCCTGCGCTTCACTTTTCGGCATGGACTTCTTCGGTCCCGGCGTCGATCCGCTGAAGGCTGCCGCTTCCATCGGCATCATCGGCGGTGCTGACGGTCCTACCGCCATCTGGCTCACGTCCCGTCTCGCTCCGGACCTTCTGGGCGCGATTGCGGTTGCGGCATACTCCTACATGGCTCTCGTGCCGATCATTCAGCCTCCGATCATGAAGGCTCTCACCACCAAGGAAGAGCGTCTCATCAAGATGCCCGTGCTTCGCGAGGTCAAGAAGATCGAGAAGATCTGCTTCCCGCTCGTGGTGTTGCTCCTCTGTGCGCTGCTCCTTCCGTCCGCAGTTCCGCTGATCGGCGCTCTCATGCTCGGCAACCTCGCCAAGGAGGTCGGTCCCTCCGTCGGACGTATCGCCGACACGATGTCCAACGCGCTCATCAACATCGTCACGATCATGCTCGGTCTCTCCGTCGGCTCGAAGCTCGCCTGCGAGAAGTTCCTTTCCGGAACGACGCTTGCGATTCTCGCCCTCGGTCTCTGCGCGTTCTGTGTCGGTACGGCAGCCGGTGTGATTATGGCCAAGATCATGAACCTCTTCTCGAAGGAGAAGGTCAATCCGCTTATCGGCTCCGCCGGCGTCTCTGCCGTTCCTATGGCGGCTCGCGTGTCGAACAAGGTTGCGCTCGAGTACGACAACACGAACTTCCTGCTCATGCAGGCGATGGGTCCGAACGTTTCGGGCGTTATCGGTTCCGCCGTCGTGGCTGGTGTGCTTTACACGCTCTGCCGCTAATGCAGGTTTGCTGTAGATTCGAATGAACTGGAAGAGGCGGCGTTGCCGCCTCTTTTTGTGCTGCAAGGGGGATTGTGAAAACATGAAAGAGCGTATAGTATTTCTTGATTATCTCCGGTTTGTTGCCTGCCTTATGGTTATGGCGATACATTCCTGTGAACCTTTTTACCTGGGCGGTGAAGAGGGGACCTACATCGCAACGCGCGGCGATGCCGTTTGGGTTACGCTGACGGAAGTTTTGTGCCGTGTTTGCGTTCCGCTTTTCGTGATGGCGTCAAGTTTCCTCCTTTTCCCTCTGCAAAAGCCAACAGGCGAATTTTTCCGCCGCCGTCTGGGACGGATCGTTGTGCCGTTTGTGTTGTGGGCATGTGCATATGTATGGTGGT
>SUVZ01000529.1 GCA_015061765.1 Lentisphaerota bacterium | reverse complement strand
CTGGTGCGTACGCGCGGTTTTTCAGGCAAACAGGGCGCGGTAGCGGTTGTCAATGAACAGAGTGGCGCTCACGCTGGACTGCTGAAGCTCCCGTCTGATACCGACGGTAAATGGGTACGGGTGGAAAAGGTTTTTTCGCCGCCGGGGAAAGAAGACAGTTCATATACGGTGGTGGCGAAAGCCGAGTGTTTCACCGGCGCGCTGGATGTGACCGACATCCGGCTGGAGGCGGCAGATGCCGTGGCGCTGGAGAAGACGAAACGGCTCGCGATTCTGGCGGCTCAATATGATTTGCGGGTACTTCCGTTCTCGCCGGTTTTAGGACGTATACCCCGGCATACGCCTGAAGTGGAGTTTCGTGCATTCGGCAATCTCCCGAAAGGAGTGCAGGTGGCGGACTGCGAAGTGACGCTTGGACGTGACGGTTGCAGCGAGATTTCGCGCACTCCGCTGGTGGTGAAGGAAGGGATGAAGCTTCCTCTTCCATGCGCTTCATCGGTTACGCAAGGCTGGTTTACTGTGTCTATCGTGAAGCGTTCAGACGGCAAGAATCTGTTTTCCGAACGTTGGCGCTACCGTCTCCGCGATGTGCCGCGCGATCTTGAAGCAGGAAAGAAATTGAACAATCTGTGCTATGAGCTTGTCCGCTCGCAATATCCCCGGAGAAATCCTAAGGCCGTTTACCGTTTTGATATGTCGCGTGACGGGTGGGTGTTCATCAAGGCAGGTCACTCCGGAGATGTGACGGTGCGGCTTGACGGCGGCAGGACGGTAATCGAGCCGTCAACTCCTCGTGGCGAGACGTTCCGTTATTTGGAGGAGGGACGTCATTTTATTGAGGTTTCCGGTTCGGTTTCTCAATTGACGGATGTGGTTGTGCGTCGCATTGCTGAGATATTCAATTACAGTCCATGCTCTGGATGCCGCGTACCGGAATACGGCCAGTATGATTGGGATTTTTGCGAGAAGTATGTGTTTCCCTCGATGACGATGGCCAACGGCGGCGGTATGAAAGACAGATTCAAGGAGTTTCGCGAGCGCGGATACCGGCGGTTGGGGAGTATCGGTACGGTCGGTGTCACTTCCGATAAGTTGGTGAAGAAACTTACCGCAGCCGAATGGTTCGCCAAGGATGGCTACAACGGGCTTACGTGCGACGAACAGAATTTTGCGCTCGCCAAGGATACGTATGAATTTGCCAGCGGCTTAAGCGCATACGAGAAGAAGCGCAAACCGAAGCACAATATCTATGCCTGGGTGTACGGAAAACCGTCCGCTCCGGGGATTGACGAAATGTTCTTTGCCAACAGCATCAATATCGGTCTTGGCGGAGGTCGAGTGCTTTATGAATCCTACTGCCGCACTTGGCCGACGGAGAATGATGCGGTGGCGTTTTTCAAGACTCGTCTTGTTGACAGCATCGACAGATACCGGACGATATATCCGATTTCGCCTGCATCGACGGGTGTGATTCTCGGAAATTTCAATCTGGCGCCGATTATTTCCATTCACCATCATCCGGAAGTGGATTTCAAGCGTCATCTGGATCTTCAGGTACACATGCTGGCTACCGATCCCGCATTCGACGGCATCGGTATCGTGGGGTATTGGGGCAGCGGAATGACGGATGAGGAAATTCACCGCTGGAGTTTCGCTCTTATGCGCCATTATGTTGTCGAGGGGCGTACAGATTCGCTTTCAGACCGGCTTGGATTCAAGTATCTTCCGAACCATATTCTCAACGGAGATTTCAGAGGCACGATGGCGCCGTGGCGCAGTGAGGGCGGTGTCAAGGTCGACAACATAAAGGGCTTTGTAAAGTCCTGCCAGAACCGTTGGGGCGGAACCATAGAGGATTATTTCGCCTCCATGCCCCGCGGAAAAGATTCTGTCGCCGTTTTAAGACAGACCGCCAAAGGGCTTGTCCCCGGGCGCATGTACCGTCTCAAGTACATTACGTTTGATGTCAAGGATGTGCGGGCGAAGCGCTTCAATCCGCGCAAGTTCGGCATAACCGCCTCGGTCGGAAACGGCGCCAGAGTCGATCCAGTTCTTACATGGACGCATGTCGACAGGCGGGAGAAGGGGATGTATGCGCACAACAACAATTGCGCTCGCGTCAATCTCGGTCAGATGGTGTTTACGGCGACAAAGCCGGAGACGGAGATAGTTTTCAGCAATGAAACCGCCTCTCCCGGCGAGGAATTGGGCATTAACTACATTTCGCTCCATCCCTACTACCCGGCGCAATAGCGTTCTGCAACAGTTGGATGTGAACAGAATCCTTTACGTGACGGAAATGTAATGGTGCGCCAAGCAAAGCTCGGCAGAGCTGACAGAATGAAAGGAAGCTGTACGGCAACGAAAACGACATGCCGTTAGGAAGGCTGGCTGCGCGGAGATGCACCGCAGAAAGGCGAACGCCTTTCGAAGGGAACCTCGCCGGAGTCGACCCGAAGGGTGCTCAAGCAGGTGCGCGACGACGGCAGAGCCGAGGCAGGCGGGCGGCGTGCCGCATAGGCAGAACTCGCGGAATCCGAACTTGACGAAAAATGTGTTATATTATGCAGCAGTTTCTTTCTACGGCACATATGGTCACGCGCAAAGTGAAAGGCAAATAACTGTGAAAGAGAAAGTCATGCAAGGAAAGCCGTATGCGGGAAATCTGCACGTACGGTTTGACGAGGGGGAAGTCGCATCATGCACCGCAGAAGCCTTGCTTCGGAGGGTACATTGCCGAAGGCAACCCGAAGGGCGCGCAAGCGTGTGCGCGACAACGCCAAGGCGTGGGTCTCTACTCTACGGCGTCAACACATTGAATCGCGGTGATTTTCTGAAAGGAGCCTGCGCAGCGGCGGCGGTGCTGTGCGGCGGTTGTTGCCGGTTGGGCATCGGTGGCGATGTCAGGTTCGGGATCATCTC
>SUVZ01000036.1 GCA_015061765.1 Lentisphaerota bacterium | reverse complement strand
GCCCGGGGATCGTGCGGTGACTTTGGTTTATGCCGTTCCGCTTCCGGAAGGGGAGATCACGTGGCACGTGCATCCGCGACTGAGCAAGACGCTTTCGGACGGTGATTCCGAACAGCGCAACACGATGACTTCGCTGTGCGGTGCGGGCGGGCTTTCCCATTGGCCGGTAGGTGCGGTCACAGTGGGCGGCAAAGGCATGGCTCTTGCCCTCGACACGTCGGCCCCTGCGTATTTCCGCACCGCCGTCAATCCGGCGCTGCGCCTTCTCTACATTTCGTTTGACGTCGGCCTCGCAGAGGAGGCTCCGTCAGCGCGTTTCCGGTTCTGCCGTTTCGGTTTCGACGGGAAAGAGAACTTCAGAGGCGCTTATGAGGCATACATGTCGCTTTTCCCCGAGGCGTTCAAGGTGCGTCAGAAGAATCAGGGCATATGGATGGCGTTCGACAAGATCAGCAAGGTCGAAGGGTGGAAGGATTTCGGGTTCGCGATCAAGGAGGGAATCAACGAAACAGATTGGGATGACGCGAACGGGTTGACCACTTATGCCTACACGGAGCCCGGCACTTGGTGGATGCGCATCAAGGCGAAGAAGGGCCAGCCGAAGCCGTCGATGGAGGACTGCATCGCCGAGGTGGCGCGTCTTGCGGGGAAAGGCGAAAGAGCCGCGCTGGCGTGGTGGACGAGCGTCTGCCGCACGGAGCGCGGCAAGCCGATCGGGATGCTTCTCGACACTCCGTGGTGCAACGGAATGGTGTGGAGCATGAATTCCGCTCCGGGAATCCGCGGTGACGTAACGGATTTCAGCCGCAAGATAGGCGAAGGGCGCTTTGCGGAACGCTACAGGCCAGGCGACAGGCCGCCGAAAGGCGTTGACGGTGAATATGTCGATTCCGCGGACCTGTATGTGACGACGGCGCTAGACTTCGACCGCGCACATTTCGGCGCGATGAAAACCCCGCTCTGCTTCTCGCGCGACGGGTGCGTGCCGGGAGTGTTCAAGGGCATGATCTCGTACGAATATGTGCGCAACCTTTCCGAGCGGCTCCATCCTTCAGGACGCAGGGCGATGGGCAACTCCACTCCTATCCGCTGGTGCTGGCTTGCGCCGTATCTCGATGTGATGGGGTTCGAGATAGACTGGAACAAGAAGGCGGGCTGGACTCCCGCTTCGGACGAGCAGATGCTGTTCCACCGCGCTCTTTGCGGAGGGAAGCCGTTCGGCTATCTGATGAATACTGACCTCTCCACGATGTCCCATGCGAAGATGGAAAAATACATGATGCGCGCCGTCGCATACGGACTTTTCCCGAGCGTGTTCAGCAAGACCACGAGCGGATACCACTACTTCTCCAGGCCGGAGCTCTACAATCGCGACCGTGATCTCTTCAGGAGGTACATACCGATATGCAAAAGCGTTTCCGAGGCCGGATGGCGTCCGGTGAATCGTGTGCTCGCCACGGAAACGCCGTCGGTGTTCCTTGAACAGTTTGGGCACGAGGACGGCCGGTGCTATGTGACGGTGTTCAACGACTCCCGCAAGCCCGTGAAAGCGGCACTCCGATTGAAGGAGCCGTTCCGCAGGCCGTTGCGTGAACTGGTGTCGGGTGTGGACGCGGAATGGACCGGAGGTGTGTGCGTCATCGATCTGCCGCCGGAGACGTTGCGGGTGTTCGCATTCGGTGCGAAGTGAACTTTCATACAAACGACTAAGGAGCAGCCGGAAAATGGGAAACAGAAGAGATTTCATCAAGGCTATAGCGACCGCATCTTTCGCGGGCGCGGTGGGTAGTGCTGGTGCGGCCGTAGGAAACACGGTCCGCAAAGGCGTTCCGGACGGTTCTGGGCATGCGCTGACGGGCAAGAAGCTTCCTCCGTGGAAGACGGGTGAACTGCAGGTACACTTCATCTACACAGGAGTCGGTGAAAGTTTATTCTGGATATTCCCGGATGGGACGACGATGCTTCTCGACTGCGGAGACCATCCTGCCATCCGCCGGGGAAAGAAGGCCGTGTGGGTGCTTCCTGACGGAAAGCGCGACGCGGGCGAGTGGGTCGCGCGTTACGTTCAGCGCGTCAATCCGCACGGCAAGGACGTGGACTACATGATGCTTTCCCATCACCATTCCGACCACGGCGGCATGGAAGACTGGGGGATGGGCGTTCGGGAATGGAGGGGCGGCAGGCTTTCGCTCAACGGGTTTCTTCTGGCAGCGGACACCCTCAAGTTCAAGAAGTGCTTTGACAGGGGTTGGCCGGATTTCAACGAGCCGATTCCCAACGAATGCTGCGACACGAGGTGCTATTCGCATATCCGCAAGGTGTTCGATCATCTTATCGAACGTGATGGCCTGAAGATGAAGAAGTTCGATGTTGGTGCGGTGAACCAGGTTGCAATGCTTCGCAACGCGGCGGCGTATCCGCAATTTAAGATTACCAACATTGCGGCGAACGGCAAGATACTGTGCAGGGACGGATCAATCCGCGACCTGTATGCCGAAGTGCATGACGCGAAACGATTGAACGAGAACGGCATGTGCCTTGGGCTCATGGTTGAGTACGGGGCTTTCCGCTTCTACACAGCAGGCGATTTTTCCGACAATGTCAGACTTCCTGACGGGACAATCCGCAATATCGAGAAGGAATTCGCGAAGGAACTCGATCCGGTCAATGTGGCGAAAGTGAATCATCACGGCTACAAGTGCATGCCCGATGAACTCGTGTCCGCGTTGCGTCCGCGGGTGTGGACCACATGCATGTGGGATCAGCTGCATCTCACAGCCGACACTCTCGAGCGCATGTCGAGCCGGAAGTCGTATCCCGGCCCCAGACTCATCGCAGGAGGAGTGTTCTCTCCGCTCCGCCGTTTCGAGGATGAGGGCAGACCTTTTCTGGACGATATCGCGAAGGAGTCGTTCAATGCGGGACACGTTGTGCTTTCTGTCGCCCCCGGGGGTGGTTCATACAAGATTGTCTATGTCACTGCGGACGATGAATCGATGAAGGTTACGGGCGCATACGAATTCGTTTCCTGACCTGACGCCCTGACTTTCCCCTGACGGCAATCTCAATAGTGCGATTGAGGGGAAAGGGCGATTGTGGTATACTTGCGGGCGAATTCAGACAGCTGAAATGGCGAAGAAGCGATGTTCTGCGACAATATGCGCACAGGATCGACTTGTGCGAAAGGTTTCGGAGAAGTCGTGTTCCGTGAATTGACTTGAAAACAAAACGAAAGAAAGGAAAGTAGAAATGGAAGTCGTAAAGATGGGGGATTTCACTCTTGAGAAGATTCTAGGACCGGCCGAGTATGGTGACAAGCTCGGTCTCTATGCCAGGGTCGTAGTGCCGCCGAAGGCCGCGGTTCCGTATCACCAGCATGTAGGCGACAGCGAGTCGTACTACATCCTCTCCGGCGAAGGCGAGTACAACGACAACGGCGTGACCCGCATGGTGAAGGCTGGCGATTCAACATGGACGCCTGACGGTTCATCGCATGGTCTCGTGAACACCGGCGACACGGATCTCACGTTCATGGCGCTTATCATCAAGAGCTGACGCTCCAATGACTGTCACCCTGAAGATAGAGAAAAACGTTTACGGCGGCGATGGACTGGGCCGTCTCGGGGATGGACGCGTGTGCTTCGTCCCCGGGGTATTTGCCGGAGAGACCGTCAGGGCGGAGCTGACGGAACAGAAGAAGAGTTTCGTCCGCGCCCGCTGCGTCGAGCTTGTCGAGGCGTCTCCGGACCGTACTCGCCGTCCTGAAGAGCCGCGTCCAGCCTCATCGCCGGCCGTTCCTGGGATGGTGTATGCCGACGTGAACTACGCCGCCGAACTGCGCTTCAAGGAGGAACAGCTCGGCAATTTCCTTGAGCGTATAGGGCAGTCCTATACGCACATCGAGGTCGTTGCAGGGAAAAGCTCCAATTACCGCAACAAGGTGACATACCATATCCAGCAGATCGGCGGCAGATGGCTTATCGGCTACCGGCGCGAGTTTTCGCATGACGTGATAGACGTCGAGTACGATCCTCTCGCCTGCAAGGAGATAAACGCGGCGCTTCCGTCCATCCGCGCAGGGGTGCTTTCGATGCTCACGCAGGGCTCCCGCAACATCCGCCGCGAGGCCCGCGAACGCTCTGCCGTGACCATTCGCTGGACGCTTGACGACGGCGTGCGTTGGTGGCTCGGCAAGGCTCCGGAGGGGCTGGAGCTTGTCGAGCGCACCTGCGGAATCAGATTCAACGTGTCTGCGGACGGTTTCTACCAGGTGAACCCTGAGATCGGCGAAAAGCTAGTGAAGGCAGTGGTGGATTCCTATGCGGACGGGGTCGAGTCCTCGCCAGACGTCGTAGACCTGTACAGCGGAGTGGGCGTGTTCGGGCTGTCTTGCGTGAACGGCGTAAGGGGAAGAGGCTTGCCCTGCCAGCCCCGCATTGTCGGGGTTGAAAGCGGCCGGAAGGCCGTCGTCGCCGCGAAAGCCAACGCCAAGTCCGCCGGAATCGCCGCGAATTTCTTCTGCGAACGCGTGGGCGGCAGTCTTCAGCGGATCCGCATAGGCGACCGGACGACGGTGATCGTCGATCCGCCGCGTGGCGGGATGGAACGCAATGTCCCGCCGTTTCTGGCGAACTCGAAGGCCAGGCGGCTGTTCTACGTGTCCTGCGATCCGGCGACGCTCGCCCGCGACCTTCAGTCCATCGTCAAAACCTACCGGATAAAGCGCGTGCGCCTGTTCGACATGTTTCCGCGCACCGCCCGTTTCGAGACCCTTGTTGAACTTGAAAAATAACGTTAGCAAACCATGATGCCGGTCCTGCCATGTAAACTTCTGTTCGCTGCGACGCTTGCGCTTGCGCCGTCCGACCGTCTGCAGATGGCTGACAAGATGTTCGCCAAGGGAATGTATGCCGATGCGGCCGCGGAATACAATGCGCTCAAGGGCGAACGGACCGTCTCGTCCGACGATGTGTCGTTCCGCATCGCAGAGTGCGACCGCATGCTGGGACGGGAGAAGGAGGCTTTGGCGGCATATGATTCGCTGATTCTCCGCGACATCCCGGCATCCATGCGTGCCGTCGCCATGTACAGGCTTGCCTGTGCGCGCAATGACGCTTCGCTGTTCCTCAAATGCGAGCAGACTGATCCGGATGGCAGATACGCGTCCTTTTCGCGTCTGAAGCGCGCTCTCATCCTTGCGAAGAGCGACAAACCGGCTGAACGCCGCGAGGCAACGGGAGTCTTCCTCGACCTGTCTCTGTCTTCGGAGAAGTCTGTGGCGGAGGAGGCTCTCTATGCCGCCGCGACTCTCGCATACGGCGACAGGCGCTGGAACGAGGCCGCAATACTCTTCGGACGGCTGCGGAAGTCAAGCCCGGACGGAGCAAGGGCAAAGGCCGCCACCATTCCCTATGCCTGGAGTGCGTTCCTCGCCGGACGTTACACCGAGTGCATGAGCGCATGCGGTGAAAGCATGGAGGACGACCTTTTCTATCTTCGCGCCTCTTCCCTGATTGCGCTGGACCGGAAGGAGCAGGGGCTTGCCGAGCTCGACAGGTATCTTGAAGCGCATCCGAAGGGCCGCTATCGCGCATCTGCGGAATTGCCTGTCCAGCGCGCCCGCTTCGATGCGGCCGTGAAGAAGGGCGACATGCAGGCTGCGGTGCAGGCGGCAAAGCTTGCGGCGGCGGCCACGGGGGCTGCGTCGGACGCGCTGCGTCTGGCCTGGGCGCACGAGAAGGCCGGCGCGCTCGACGAAGCCCGCGCCGAATACCGTCGCATTGCGATGAAATGGCCGAACGATCCCGCCGCCGGAGAGGCGCTGTTCGCGAATGCCCTGGCCGACCTGCGCGCCGGGAACTGGAATGCGGGTGAGCTTGCGCTTGAAGAGGCGCTGAAACGTTTCCCTGACCTGCCGCGCAGAAGCGAGGCTCTCTACTGGAAGGGTGTCGCCGCCATGCGCCTTGGACATGACGTTGAGGGCGCATCGCGTCTTGAAGAAGCGCTCAAGCTTGGTCTCACTCTCGACCAGACGCGGGAGGCGAACCTGCTCATAGCCGATTTCGAGGCGCGTTCCGGGAAGGCGGCCGAAGCGGCCAGACGCTATTCAAAACTCATGGTGACAGGTGCGGCGGACCGCATGACGGCGGCGCATCTTGCCGCCGTGGTGAAGCTGCTTTCCGAGCATTCGGAGTGGGATGCGGCCCTGAAAGGTGCGCAGGCTTTGGCGAAGCGTTCGCGGGATCCCGCTTTCATGCAGGTCGCCGCCGCTCGGGAGGGACAGGCCCTTGAAGGTCTGTCGCGTTCTGATGAGGCGATAGCCGCATACCGCAGGGCGATGTCCGTGAGGGCCGAAACCGATGAGGGAGCGGCCGCCGCGCTTGCCTTGGGCCTTCTGGAGTTCCGCAAAGGCGAGTTTGACGCCGCGGAGAAGACCCTTGCGGACGCAATCGCGCGCAATGCCGGCGCGCAGGGGATGAAGGCCCGCGCCAAGGCCTACAGGGCATTGGCGGACGTCTGTCGCGCAAAGGGCGATTCGCTCAAGGCCAAGGGCTACGAGACCGTCCTCAAGGAACTCTTCGGCGAAGAGGACGAAGAGTGATGTTGTAGCTGTCCGCTACGCACCATATCGTCAGGCGCATAATCGCAATTTGATCCTGCACCTCAAATTCCGGAATCCCGCCTTTGATGGTGTTGGAACGGATTGCATTTGAACGGGCACGACCCCAACCTTGCACCATCCGGGAAGTGGAGACGCTTGTCTTCGGGAATGGAACAGGACGGGTGCGGCGATAGACCGCATTACGCGTCGGGTTCAGCTTGAGTCTCGGCAGAGTGTTCCTCGTCTGCCTCGACGACCGATACGGACACGAGCTTCGCGCCTTCGGTGAGTCGCACAAGGCGAACGCCCATCCCGGAGCGGCCGACGACAGTGATGTCGCTCACGCGCTGGCGCACCATGAGACCGTCGGACGTGATGGTGATGATGGACTCATCGTCAGCCACGGCGTGGGCGGACACCACGAAGCCGTTGCGGTCGGCGCCCTTGATGGCGGTGACGCCCATTCCACCGCGGTGCTTGGGATCGTAGGCATTGAACTCCGTGCGCTTGCCGTAGCCGTTTTCGGTGGCGATGAGGAGCGTCTTCGACTCGTCTACAACGTCGAGCGAGCACACCTGATCGTCCGAGCGGAGCTTGATGCCGCGAACGCCTGTCGCGGTGCGGCCCATGCGCCTGATCTCGTCCGAGTTGAAGCGGGTGCCGATGCCGTTCTTTGTGATCATGAGAACGTCTTCGCCGGGCTTGACGAGACGCACCTCCACGAGCGCATCGCCTTCCTCGATGTTGATGGCGCGGATGCCGCTGCGGTTCACGTTCTTGAAGTCGCCAAGAAGGGTCTTTTTGACGGTGCCGTTCTTCGTGGCGAACATCACGTCGATATCGCCGTCAAAGCTGCGGATCGGCAGGAGCCGGAGAACCTGCTCGCCCTCCTGGAGGCTGAGGAAGTTCACCAGAGGCTTGCCGAAGCTTGTGCGTGGCGCCTCGGGGATTTCATACGCATCCTTGAGGAAAAGACGGCCGGTGTTCGTGAAGAACATGAGCGAGTCGTGCGTCTCTGCGACGAACACGAGACGGAGGAAGTCCTCCTCCTTGATCTGCGCACCCTTGACGCCGCGCCCTCCGCGGTTCTGCTCCTTGTATTCCGTGAGGGGTACGCGCTTGACGTAGCCGCGGTTGGAAAGGGTGATTACGCAGGGTTCGTCGGCGATGAGATCCTTGAGGGACACTTCATTTTCGTCCGCGATGATCTCCGTGCGGCGCACCGAATCCTTCCTGCCCGCGAACTTCTCCTTGATGAACGCGAGGTCGTCCTTGATGATCTGGTAGACGCGTCCTGCGTCCGCAAGGATTGCCTTGAGGTCGGCGATCTTCGCCAGGAGCTCGGCGAGTTCGTTCTGGAGCTTCTCCATCTCGAGCCCGGTGAGCTGATAGAGACGCATCTCGAGGATTGCGTTCACCTGGGCATCGGAGAAGCCGAAGCGTTCCACGAGGGCGGTCTTCGCCTCTTCGCGGTTCTTGGATGCGCGGATTATCCTGACGACTTCGTCCAGGTTGGAGATCGCGAGGATCAATCCGTCCAGGATGTGCTTGCGTGCCTCGGCCTTGCGGAGCTCGAAGCGCGTGCGGCGCGTTATGACGTCAAAGCGATGGTCTGTATAGCACTTGAAGAACTGCTTCAGGTTGAGGATCTTGGGCCTGCCCCCGTCGATGGCGAGCATGATGGCTCCGAACGTCGTCTGGAGCTCCGTGTGCTTGTAGAGGTTGTTCAGCACGATCTGGCCAACGGCGTCGCGCTTGAGTTCGACGACGATCCGGACGTCTGCCTTGGATTCGTCGCGGATGTCGGATATGCCTTCAATGACCTTTTCCTTGACGAGGTTCGCCATGTGGATGATCATCTCGCGCTTGTTCACCGCGTAGGGGATCTCAGTGATGACGATGCGCTCGCGCCCGTTCTTCTCCGTCTCGATGTCGGCCTTGCCGCGCACGCGGAGCTGTCCGCGGCCGAGCTTGTACATTGAGGAGATTCCGTTGTGGCCGCAGATCTGCGCGCCGGTCGGAAAGTCCGGACCCTTCACGAACTGCATGAGGTCGTCAATCGTGCAGTCGGGGTTGTCCACGTAATGCGTGATGCCGTCGCAGAGTTCGCCAAGGTTGTGCGGCGGGATGTTCGTGGCCATGCCCACGGCGATGCCGGACGATCCGTTAAGGAGCAGGTTGGGAAGCTTTGCGGGGAGGACGGACGGTTCCTTCGTCGTCTCGTCGTAGTTGGGGACCATGTCGACGGTCTCCTTCTCGAGGTCGTTGAGCATCTCCTCCGTGATCTTCTGCATTCGCACTTCGGTGTAGCGCATGGCGGCGGCGCGGTCTCCGTCGATGGAGCCGAAGTTTCCGTGGCCGTCCACGAGCGGGCACCTGAGCGAGAAGTCCTGCGCCATGCGCACGATCGTGTCGTACACCGCCGTGTCGCCGTGCGGGTGGTACTTGCCGATCACGTCGCCGACGATTCGGGCGCTCTTGAGGTGCTTCGAGTTCCATGTGTTGTTGAGCATGTGCATCGCATACAGGCAGCGGCGATGTACGGGCTTCAGGCCGTCGCGCACGTCGGGGAGCGCACGGCCCACGATGACGGACATCGAATAGTCGATGTAGTCACGGGCCATTTCGTCTTCGATGTTGACGTTTTCAAGGATGCCGGCGGCGGGAGCCTCCTCTGGAACAACCTGATCGTTCTGTTCTTCTGCCATTTCGGAACTCTTTTGTTAATGTGTCGTAAAACTCAAAAATAATTACTGCAAATTATACCATATTCGCCGCCTTCGTTTACGATTTCTCGCCGAAATCATGAATGCGGTGACAAGACAAAGTAAATGCGACCAAAAAACTGAAAAATGGGGATTGTCTTTAACGAGCCTCTTTGATATAATGTGCGCCGTTTTACACCTCATGGCGAGAGTAGCTCAATTGGTAGAGCATCAGATTGTGATTCTGAGGGTTGCGGGATCGTACCCCGTCTCTTGCCCCAGTTTTGAAATGCTTATGTCGCCGACAGACTCTACGTTACACCGTACTTCAGCGGCTGGAATATTTGACGTCAGGGACATTGCGTGGATATCCACCAAAGATCAAAGATGAAAAGGTCTGTAGCGCTGGCAATTGCTGTGGGGGTGGCGGCTGTTTCTGCGGTTGCCGGAGTTGATGTCGCACCATTTGGCGTCAATGCCGATTTGCAGTTTCGGTCTGCGTATCATTCGCGTATGCGGGTGGCGGAAGATCGTCCTGTGGCGGTGGTTGACGTTCGCATGCATGCCGATGTCGGTCCGTTCGGCAGGGTTGGCGTGATGCACTGGAACTATTCGTCCCTTTGCAATCGCCGGTCCCACATCCATCGCCGGGCGTTCAACGAGGTGGATTTCGCTGCATTTTGGCATCATGATCTGGAACTGTCCGAGGACTTCACGCTGTCGACCGAATTCATGAACTGGTGGATTACGGTTCCACAGAACATAGAGCCGTATCGCGGGGACAGCGATAATTCCTCCTATGAACTTTGGTATGTGGGTTCGTTCAAAAACCCGTACGTCGTGCCGTCGGCGCTGATACGCCGCGGCCTGATCAACGCAAGCTGGGTGTATTTCCAGTATGGCCTGTCCAAACCGTTCGAGGTGTGTGATTTCGGGGATGCAGGGAATCCGCGTCCCCTTGAGGTTACGCCCGGATTCTTTGTTGAGACGGGAAGCAACAGGCTTTTTGAATCGCGATTCGGCAAAAAGGAGTCCGGTAAATACCATACCGGCATCGGCTCCTGCATTGCACAGATATCAATGAGATGGACGGCGACTGAGAATCTTTCATTCCATGCCATGCTGCAGCAGTTTGGGATCGTCTCGTCCGATGCGCGCGACGGTGTGCATGGGAACTACCGCCGTGACTTTACGATGTTCCGTTTTGGAATGAATCTGGCTTTTTGATTTTAGTCGCTAAATTCTGGCGGACTGCTGATAAGGCGTAGTGGCCTATCTTCCGAGAATGCGCGATTGATGAAGTCCCCGTAGAGGTTCTGTGACGCCGCATGCTGCATTTCCCCAAGGGCCTTATTTTCCATGAAAAAAAGTTAAACTTAGGGTCGAACGTGGAAAGTCGGGTTAAGATTTGTTCTCCATAAGCCAGGGGCAATGCCGTAGGCTTTGGAAAACGATTGCATGAAGTATGTTGTCGAGTTGAACCCGGAGTGCTTTGCAATCTGGGTGATGCTCAGGTCGGTCATGGATAAAAGTCTGCGGGCTTCTTCAAGCCGGGTTCTGGCGATTTCCCCCTGCACTGTTACGCCGAGGGTTTTGCGGAAGGCTCTTGTGACCAGAGTGTGGGACAGGTTAAGCTCTGCGAAAACGTCCGAGGCGGATATGCCGTGTTTTGCATTGCGCTGAATGTACACGAGTGCGTCCGCGAGCCATGCGGGTTCTACCGGAGCAGTTTCGGATGACGCCCTTGTCACTACTCCGGAGGGAGGTATCTGCCTTATGATCATCCGTTCAGGAATGCCGTTCTCCATCATTTCCGTGAGAGTTTCCGCCGCGGTGTAGCCGATCTTCTGCGCATCGGGATCAATGCTGGAGATCATGGGCTTGGATGTGCCGCATATTATGATGTCGTTGTCCAGTCCGAGTATTGCGACCTCTCTCGGTACATTTATTCCGGAAGAATGGCATATTTCGTTTATCTGCCAGGCTCTGAGATCGCTCGGACAGAATATGGCCACAGGCTTGGGAAGCGAAGCCAGCCATTTTTCGAGCTGCTTCGCATCCTTGGGCGGTGAAAGGACGTCGCTGATGTGGTCCGATCCGTCTATGCAGTATGACGGCTCGTTTTTTGTGGAGTATACATTGCATTCAAATCCGGCGCGTCTCAGACGCCGTATAAATGACTTTCGGCAATATGCAGACGTGCGTCCGCCTCCGTACGGGCAATAGGCGAAGTTCTTGAATCTCCTGTCAATGAAATGCTCTGCGGCAAGGATCCCTACGGCTTCATGCTTGGTTTTCACTACGGCGAAACCCGGAAGCGGATTTTCGTAATATATATCCACCACCGGCATCCCTGTTGATTTCAGAAGACGTGCAAAAGCATTTGATGTTACACGTGCTATGAAGCCGTCGAGATTGTCGCGGATTTGTCGCCGGCGCAAATCGCTGGGGGTCAGGAATTGCAGATACCAATCGTCACGGTCCTGTGCGTATGTTATGATGCCTTCACACAGTTTTCGCCCAAATGCTCTGGAGCGTTCGACGATCAATCCGATCCGGTATTTCTTCTTTGTGTTCATGGCTGTAATTATATAACAAAATTCTGTTTTGAGTTGCGAAAATATTATTGAGTATTGCAAAAAATTGCATTGAACCCGATGTGCGGCATTTAGTACAATGTGGGCCAATGCGGTATTTCAGGCTATTCTTATGTGATTGTAAAAGAGCTGTGAAGCAAGAAAGGAGCAAACATATGAAACTGCCGGAAAATAACATAATGAGGGAAAGGGCGTAAATATGAAGCACTTGTCTTTGCGTCTGTTCACATCATATAGAATTGCGTTGATGTTTGCGGCAGTTCTGTCCGCGGTCTTTTCGTCTGTTCCGCTAATTGCCTCTGGAGCGGATTCGCCCACTCGAGATAAAGGCACGGGCGGGGATTCGCCGCTTATTCTGTTCACTGCGATTAGCGGCAAGCCCGGAGCGAAGGAGGCGCGGGAGATAGTACAGGAATCGGTTAAGGCCGGATTCAGCCAGTGGGTGGTCTATGCCCGCAGCGGACTTGAGATCGAGTACATGGGCGAAGCGTGGCTTGACTTTGTCGGGCACATGCTGCGCGAGGCCAGATCGGTTGGCGGACACATCTGGCTTTACGACGAATACAACTGGCCCAGCGGCAGCTGCAGGGGACGCGTGCCGATGGAGAATCCCGAATGGACGTATACCGAATATGCGGTGCGCCGCCGCGACGATGGATCGTTCGACTGGGAAGTGAAGCGAAATGACCAGCTTTCGATGTACGATCCGTACTACGACGTCAATGCATACTCCGAAGCTGCCATACGCCGCTTCATGGAGCTCACCCATGAAGTATATGAAAAACGCTTTGGCGAGTATTTCCGCGACGGAACCATACTCGGAATCTTCACGGACGAACCGGCACATCCGTCGGTAATGAAGTGGAATAGCCCCAAGCCCGTCGTTACCTTCCGCTGGTGGAAGGAACTGGAGATGCAATATCGTGAGCTGACGGGGCGTGACTTCCGAAAAGACGTGGAGGAGTCGCTTCGCGATCCTTCGAAGACGCGTGTATGGGAACTCTACACGGAGCTGAAAGGCCGTCAGTTCCGCCGCGCCTACTTCGACCAGATATCCGCATGGTGCGACAAGATGGGAATCAAGCTGTGTGGACACATGATCGGAGAGGGTTCGCCCCTCACTTCTAGCAACTGGAACGGTCTTCCTCTCAATTCCATCTGCGGCATGACGCTTCCGGGTATGGACAAGATACGTATCAATCTCCCAAAAAGCTATCCGGTTCGTGTACAGAAGGAGGATGAGTGGCTGACGTACTCCACGGCGCAGTATGGCATTGAGCATAATTCAAAGCCCGGTGATTCCCTCTCCTGCCCGGGGGGCGTGGAACTCTATGCGCTTGGTCCGCTCGACATCACGCATGGACAGATGGCGCAGGCTTTTTGGACGTGTGCGCTTTACGGAATGGACCATTATTTCACGTCTCTCTATCAGGTGACCGCCCTCGGATTTCTCGAAAAGAGCGCATATGCCATGATGGCAAGCCCCGCCCAGCCGTGGTTCGCGCACTGCGCCGGACTTCATGACGAGGCAAGACTTGCGGCGAAGTGGAGCCGCAAGCGTTTTGTCCGTAATGTGGGAGTCAGGTATCCGCAGAGGCTCTCCGGACGCCTTGCGCTCAAGAGATTCGCGCCGGGAGAGAAGTCCCCGCCGTTCAATCCGCTCGTGCGGGAGCTGAGCTGGGGGCAGGTCTCATTCGAGCTTCTTCAGGAAGACGACAAGAGCGGACTGAAGTACATCTTCGGCTTCAGGGGAGACAAGATTGTTGAGGAGAGGTCCGGCAAGGAGTTTTCGTCGCCTGAAGAGGTTCGCGACTGGCTTTACGCAGAGACGGACGGGTTATGGCGAGCGGTTGACAGCGCCGGCAATGTTGTGCCGGGACTTCTCGTCCGCAATTATGCCGACGGCACGGGCGTTGTGTTGAATCTCACGGATACTGACTTCACGGGGCTGCGTCTCGGCCGCGGCGATGTTTTTGACCTTCCTGGCTGTGGGCGTGTCATCTTCGGCAAGACCGTCAGTCCCTGCAGGAAGGCTGTTAAATCCACTCCGGTGAAGGTGGATTCCTGGAATCTGTCGCTCGATCGGCCGAGTCTTCGCCGAATCTGGTTCACGACAAACAACACGGCGAGACTTGTCGTGAAGACTCCAATAGAGAACGTCCGCTGGATCGTCTGCGACTGCCCCAAGGGGAAGGTCAAGATATCCATCAATGGAAAGTTGGTCGTTCCCGATCGGTCTAGCGGAAACGTTCCGTTCTCCTACTCCGGCATGTATGGGGAGAGCGCTCCCTTTACGCTGGCGGCAGGGGAGTATGATCTGCGTCTTGAAGGGAGAAACGACGGCAATATTTATCTGCCTGCGCTGTGGCTTTGCGGCAGATTCGGAGCGCGCGAGCCCGGTGTGGTGTTTGATTGCCCGGAAACGGCATCTTCTCTCGGGAGACTGTCCGACATTGGCCTTGAGGACTTCGCCGGCGAAGTGACGTACAGTGCCGACGTTGTGGTGGAGGGGAATGTCCTTGCTCTCGACACCGCGGGTCTGGTTGCGTGCGTAAGGCTGGGCGGCATGGATCTTGGTGAACGCGCACTCGCTCCGTTCGAATGGAAGGTACCCAGGGCGATGGCCGGGAAAAAAGCAAAGCTGGAGGTTACGATTGTAACGTCGATGCGTCCGTCCTTCGGTCGCGCTCCTATATGTATTGACGGACAGGGGCGTTCGATCGGGAACGGAGTTCTTCACGGAATCAAGGTGGACCAGCCGGGCGTATCGACGCTGAATTGCGGGAACGAAGGCCTGATTTCTGCCGAGTGGAGAAACTTGTGATCATTTGACTGGAACCCCTAATTTGGGGTGGAGAGACTTTGAGCAGAGTTCTATGCAATAGCCATATTCCTAGTGTCAGTTGCTGAATTCCAAACCAAAACTATGTTTTTTGAGTTGCGAAAATATTATTGAGTATTGCGAAAATTTGTATTGAACCCGATGTGCGGCATTTAGTACAATGCGCGACATATGAGATGTTGTAGGCTGTTCTCACTTGATTGTGAAAAGCCTCAAAACCAGAAAGGAGCAAACCTATGAAACTGCTAAAAAATGACATAATGAGGGGGGGGTGCAAATATGAAGCGTTCATCTTTGCAACTCCTGACTGTATTCTCCGCTTTCATGATGTCAGCGGGGATGAATGCAGCGCTGCCGGTGATTGAGCAGTCGAGCGTGGAGTTCAGGCAGGTCAATGCCAAGGCTACGATATCATACGAGCTCAAAAACGCTCCCGCGATTGTTACGGTGGATATCGAAACCAACACCTTGGCCGACGCTTCCGGAGAATGGGTTTCCATCGGCGGCGAGAATCTGCAGACCTTAAGCGGCGACGTGCATAAGGTGATCAGAGCGGGAGCGCGCAAAATCACTTGGCAGTCACGCGCCGAATGGCCGGAGAAGAGTATTCCCGCAGGGCAGATTCGCGCCGTGGTGACGGCATGGCCCACCAATGCGCCGCCGGATTATCTGGTGATCGGCTTGGAGACGAAGAATGATGTGCGGCTTTATGCCAAGCCAGATTTTGTGCCGTACGGCATCAATAGCGACTACTACAAGACGAATGCCATATTGATGCGCAAGATTCCGGCGGCGGGCGTTGTCTGGCGCATGGGTTCGCCGGAAGATGAAGATACAAATCGTGGTGCAAGTGAAATTCCGCATTTAGTTATGCTTACAGCCGATTATTATATGGGGGTGTATGAATTGACGCAAGGCCAATTGGCCAAGATTGGCTATAGTCACGAGTCTAATTTCAAGGATTCTGCCGACTCGCCGATGCGACCGGCGGAAAAGTTGTCAGTGAATATTTTGAGAGGGGGATTCAGCTCTAGCAGACCAAATGAGGTTCCTTGGCCTGAGAGCGGCTACACCAATATTTATAGCAAGAGCTTAATCGGGACACTTCGCAGCAAATGCGGTCTTAACCGGATTGATTTGCCGACAGAAGCTCAATGGGAATATGCTTGCCGTTCAGGAACAACAACGGCGTTTAATAATGGCGGGGCTTCCACTGCCGAAAACATGAATCTTGTCGGTTGGTATCATAGGAACGCTGGTGTCGAGACGCATATTGTCGGGTTGAAGCAATGCAATGATTTTGGACTTTATGACATGCACGGAAATGTTCAGGAGCGTTGTTTGGATCGTTATTCGGATTGGCAATCTTCAGCTTCGTTTTTGCCGATAGATTATGCTTTTAACGGTGTCGCAGTTGATCCTGTTGGTCCTACGGTGGGAGAGGCAAGCGATGAAAAATCTTTCGTATTGAGGGGTGGCTATTATAGTCAAGCATACCATGGTTGTCGTTCGGCAAGTCGTGCGAGTGGCACATATAGCAAGGAATACAGCTACCAGGGTTGCCGTCTTTGTGCACCTGCGATTTTTAAATGAAAGGAGAATTTGAGATGAAGAAAATTTTGGCTCTTCGTGCATGAGTGTGGGTCGGTTCATGCCACCTCCTGACGAGATTTCCCTTTGT
>SUVZ01000528.1 GCA_015061765.1 Lentisphaerota bacterium | reverse complement strand
CCGACTGCCAGAACTTCCAGTGCGTCCCGTACCTCGAGTGGTACATCCCCTCCAACCTGACGACCCGGGCGATCCAGATCGTCTACTCCGGCGGCGCGTACCAGTTCAACGACGTGGGCGGCTTCGAGGTCGCGCCGGCGCGGCGGTTCCTCAACGAGAAGGGCATGGCGGTCGTGACGATGAAGTACCGCACGCCGCGCCCGAAGGGCCTCGCGAAGCACGTCACGGCCTGGCAGGACCTGCAGCGCTGCATCCGCCTGGTCCGCTCGGAGGCCGCGTCGAAGGGACTCGACCCGGACCGGATCGGCATCATGGGCTCGTCCGCCGGCGGTCACCTCACGCTCCTGGGCGTCACTAGCTCGCAGACCCCCGCCTACGAGCCGGTCGACGACATCGACAAGGTCCCGTGCAACTTGCAGTGGGGCGTCGCGATCTATCCCGCCTACTCGCTCACCGACGGCGTCGACCGGGAGAACGCGACGGGCGGCAACGACGACTCCGCGGTGCCCGTCCCCGAGTTCGCGTTCGATTCCGCCACGTGCCCGACGCTCTTCATCCACGGCGACTCGGACGGCTGGGCCGCGATGAACTCCGTGAAGGCGTGGGAGAAGATGCGCGCGATGGGCGTCTCGGGCGACCTGCACACGCTCTGCCGCCGCGGGCACTGCTTCCAGGCCAAGGCCGCGCCGGGCACGGGCAGCTACACCTGGCTCGGCCGCATCTGGGAGTTCATGAACCACAAGGGGTTCAACAACTAGCCCTCCGGGCGGCCTTGCGCGGCGCGGCAAATGTGCCGCGTCTCCTTGAGCTCTGTCTTGCGTCTTTATTGTTGCGGAATTGTTTCAAAGTGGCATTTTGTAGTTGCGGAATTGTTCTGCAACCACGATTTCTGGGTTGCGGAATTGTAGTCGGGTATGGTATAATATGCGCAACTAGAGGAGAAAACCATGCTTAAACGGAAAATATGGTCAAAATTGGAAGATTTCAAGGCCAATGCAAACAAGAAGACACTTCTGCTTACAGGTGCGCGTCAGGTTGGCAAGACATATATAGTCGAGCAGTTTGCCAAGGCAAGGTATAAGTCGTTTGTTGAAATCAACTTCGTGGAAGATGCAGCTGCCAAGGCCATCTTTCACGATGTTGCCGATGAAAAGGATGTTCTACGTCGCATCACGGCATATGCACAAGGCAAGGTGATCCCTGGCGAGACTCTTGTTCTCTTTGACGAAGTTCAGGAATGCCCAGAAGCCGTTACCTATGCGAAGTTCCTTGTCGATAAAGGTGGATGCCATTACATCTACAGTGGATCGTTGCTTGGTGTTGAACTTAAGAATGTCAGATCTGTTCCCGTGGGCTACATGGACGAAGAGGAGATGTATCCGCTCGATTTCGAGGAGTTCCTGATGGCGAATGGAGAGAGTGCGGACGTTGTTTCGGAGGCGAAGGCGGCATTTGAAGAGAGGCGCGCCGTGGACGCTTTCATTCACGATCGCCTTATGCGCTATTTCAAGCTGTATCTGGTCGTAGGTGGAATGCCCGCAGCCGTGCAGAAATATGTCGACACAAACGATCTTGCCGCAGTCGCCGCCGAGCAGCGATTTGTCATTCGCGCCTACAGACGCGACATATCGAAATATGATCCAGACCATGCACTGCGCATTCGAGAGATATACGATCTCCTGCCATCCGAACTCGCTTCGGAAAACAAACGCTTCAAAATGACTGGGGTTGTTCCTGACAGCCGGTTTTCGCGTGTCGAGGATGGATTTCTGTGGCTCAAGAACGCGGGGGTCGCGATTCCCGCCTATTGCGTGGAAGAGCCCAAGTCGCCGCTCCGGCTTTCCGAGAAGCGCAACCTCTTCAAGCTCTTATCCAACGACGTCGGACTCCTCGCGGCGATGTATGCGGAGGGTATACAGCTCAGGATTATCGCGGGGGAAAGCGCGCTCAACATCGGCGCGGTGTACGAGAATGCCGTTGCGCAAGAACTCGTCGCACACGGCTTCAGTCCGTACTACTATCACTCCAAGAAAAGGGGCGAGCTTGATTTTGTCGTCGAGAATGCGGGCCATGCCATGCCGATAGAGGTCAAAAGCGGCAAGGACTACAAGCGCCACAACGCGCTTGGGAACGTGCTTGCGGACACGAACTATCGAATAGGCGAGGCGTTTGTTCTGAACAACGAGAATCTTGAACGCGACGGCAAGATAACATACATGCCAGTCTACATGTCGATGTTCATTGTGCCTGACGCGCTTCCAGACAAGCTGATCTACCGGATCTGACAATCACTCTGTGAAACACATGTCGCTATTGGCCGTGGCACGTGAGGTGGTTGGCGCAGCATCATCTACACGCTGATGCCAGCGCTGCCGGAGAACCGCAAGCCAATCGGGGCGCGCGGCAAATGTGCCGCGCTTCCTTGTTTTTTCTGCCTGCCATTTATGATTTGATCTCGAAAAACATTGTAGACGAAAATGAAACTACGGCGACGGAATTTAAAATATAATTTCTGCCGCCGAGAGGTAATCCTCATCAAGACATGAACGACGAGAAGATGAAATGACAGTTTTTCGTACATTGATTGCAGCACTTGCAGTGATTGTTTTCGGTATGTCAGCAGCGCTTGCGGCGGGTGCTCCAACCTACGACGCCTCGGCGTGGTACATGGGCGAGCTCGGCGTCACGAACCTCCTCAACGCTGGCATCACCGGGAAGGGCGTCAAGGTCGGCATGGTCGATACGGGGATTCGCCCGATTGTCAGCGGCTCGGTCACGAACATGGCAATCGACATCTGGGGCGGCGATACGTCGCAGACTGCGTCACACGGACTCGGCGTCGCCTCGATCATCAAGTCCGACAAGTTCGGCATCGCGCCAGAGTGCACGCTCTATGCTTACAATGGAAGGGACTTTGTCGACGACATC
>SUVZ01000527.1 GCA_015061765.1 Lentisphaerota bacterium | reverse complement strand
CCAGCGATATCGCGCACGGACAGCCGCTTGCCTGTCTGCACGACGGCAACAACCGCAACCGGTTGACAATGGCATGTTCCGAAGCGTTGCGCAAGGTGGAATGGCGCATGGCGCTCAGGGAAGAGAACTGCGTGGTCGTCGGTGGTTTTCGCTTCTTCACCGCGCCGGAGGCACCTCTCAGTGAATACGAAGTGCGCATCCGCCTTGACGGGCGCGATGCTTTCTGGAGCGACGCTGTGCAGAACGCCGCCGCATGGATTGCGAGGACGGCGAACCTGAAACCATGCCGTACGCCGGACGCGGCGTTTGATCCGCTCTATTCGTCGTGGTATTCGTTCCATCAGGATGTTTTTGCAAAGGACATAGAAGACGAATGCGCCATTGCCGCGAAGATGGGCATGAAGACAATCATCCTCGACGACGGATGGCAGACGGACGACACGAACAGGGGCTATGCGTTCTGCGGCGACTGGAAAGTTTCGCCGAGAAGGTTTCCCGACATGGCCGCGCACGTGAGGCGTGTCCACGAACTCGGAATGAAGTATATGGTCTGGTATTCCGTGCCGTTCGTCGGCAGGAAGAGTGAGAATTGGGAACGCTTCAAAGGGAAGTATCTTTTCGAAGACAGGCATCATGGTGCATGGGTACTCGATCCGCGCTTCCCAGAAGTACGCAAGTTCCTTGTCGATACGTATGTCGCCGCAATGAAGGAGTGGGGGCTTGACGGGTTCAAGCTTGATTTCATCGACAGTTTCAGGTTCAACGGGAAAGATCCTGCCGTCGCGGAGGACTACGCGGGGCGCGACATTCGCTCCCTGCCGGATGCGGTGAATCGTCTGATGATGGACGTTTACGCCGCGCTGTCGGCGGAGAATCCTGATGTTCTCATCGAGTTCAGGCAGAAGTACATTGGCCCTGCGATACGTCAGTTCGGAAACATGATGAGGGCTACGGATTGCCCGGGCGACATGCAACTCAACCGCCAGAGGATTGCGAATCTACGACTGACTTCGGGTGGCGCGGCGGTGCACGGCGACATGCTCGAATGGCATCCGACGGATACGCCGGAGGGTGCGGCGCTGCCGATTCTCTCTTCCATGTTCGGCGTCATTCAGTACTCGATGATGCTGCGCCATCTGCCGGAAAGCCACCGCGAGGTGATCCGCCATTGGCTCAAGTTCTCGCAGGAGCATCGCGATACGCTCATGAATGGACGCTTTCGCGCATATAATCCGGAATCGCAATATCCGATTCTCGAAGCGGAAAGCGCCAAGGAGCGTGTAATCGGCGTGTATACTTCCGGCACGGTAGTTCCGTGCGGCAAGTTGGATAGACCTGTCTATGTCCTCAACGGCGTCAGCGGCGATTCGGCTGTGTTGGACTTTGCGGATGAGACTGCTACGGCAGAAGTGTTCGATGCCGCCGGAAAGGCTGCCGGTACGGTGAAGCTTTGTCGCGGCGTTCAGAGGGTTGCAGTGCCGAGAAGCGGATATCTGCGAATCGGCCCACCTGCCGACTATTGTTTGTGCAAGAGGTTTGGCGATGGGGAAGTTCAACCATAAACCGCAACATGGAAACGACTAGGTGGGAGTTTCTGAAAGAGTCGCTGTCGGCGTTGGGTTTTCTGGCGCTGCCAGGCGGTTGGCTCTTTGCATCGCCGCCCGGTTGGAAGCCTAAGGGCAAGCCGAACCTCGTCTTTGGCGTCATCAGTGACACGCATCTCAGGACTACGGTCAAAGGCAATCGGCATGGTGCGCATTGGCCGGATAAGTATTTTGAGGCTGCGTTGCGATATTTCAAGGAGCAGGAAGTCGATGCCGTCGTACACTGCGGCGATATGGCGCATCGCGGTCAGACGCGGGAGATGGAGTTCCATGCCGAGGCGTGGAAACGGGTTTTCGGCGGAGTGGAGAACGGTCCCGTAAAACTCTTCGTCACAGGCAACCACGATGTCGATGGCTCCGGCTATGGCGACTTTGTGAAAAATCGCTATCCCGACCCCGCAGAGAGAGCGAAATATGTCCTGGCAACCGACATGGCGGCGAACTGGGGGCGCATCTGGGGCGAGAAGTACGAACCTGTGTGGCACAAGGAGGTGAAGGGCTATCACTTCTTCGGACGGAATTGGGGCGTTGACGACGCGGAGCTTGTGCGGCTTGTGGAGGAAACGGGAAAGACCGTCCGGCTCGACGATCCGGCGCGTCCGTTCTTCTTCATGACACACCAGCGCCCCGTCGCTCCGCTCCGCAAGCGCGTGTCGGCGAAGCGCAACGCCGTCTCGTTCTTCGGGCACAACCACTGGAGCATCGCCAACTGGAACATGGCGTATCTGTACTACGGACGTCTGCCGTGTTTCGAGTGCGCATCGTGCGAACCGCGCGGATGCTCCGGGCTCGCCGGCGACGCCTGGATAACGAAAGCGAAACTGGAAGGGCGGGATCCAGCGAACACGGGCAAGGGGCGCCAGGGATACGTCGTCTGCATGTACGACGACATGATGGTTCTCGAACGTCACGATTTCTCCGACGGCGAGTCCAGCCTCGGCGCGGACTGGGTGATGCCGTTCGGCAGGGAAGACTCAAAGAAACCGCATCCGTTTTCGAAGAGCGAGCTTAAGAAGGTGATCGGCGAGCCGCAGTTCCGCAAAGGCGCGAAGCTGGAAGTCTCATTAGACAGGATTGACAAGATTAACAAGATTGCGAAGACTGCAAACGATAATCCTGTAAATCCTGTTAATCTTGTCCAAGAAAACCCCGCGTCTCCGAAACTCTGCGTGAGAATACCTCTTGCGGACGGCAATCCCGATTCGCGGGTCTATGCGTATGAGATTGTCGTGGTGGGCGACGAGGGTGCGCCAAAACTTCACAAGGCGGTTTACGCGGCGGGCGTAAACACGGGCGTCGGCCACGAGCCGAACGGCGGCGTGACGACGCTGGAAATACCCG
>SUVZ01000035.1 GCA_015061765.1 Lentisphaerota bacterium | reverse complement strand
TAACATAATAGCTGAATATCCGAGATTCAAAGATCAATTCGGGTTTCGGGTTTTGCAACTGGGAACCAGGAACCCGAAACTCGGAACCTTCACTTCAAGCAACCATATCTCCCAAAACCACCGCCTATCCATTGAAGGTTTTCATTGCAGCAAGCAGGGCCCCCTCAGGATCCCACAGAATCCAATTCATCAGATGAAAGACAATTAACGTTTGGAAAGATCATCGTTCAGCAAGTTTTCTCATGAGAGCAACGAATGCTTCACGAACTCTAGCGCATTTAGGACGCATCGATTCAAGAGGTTGCCTCAACAACTTCTTGTGACAGGCTTCCGCATCCTGGAGCACAAGTGCGCTCCTGCGATCATTCGCACGAACAATTGCAGCAATTTTTGCGGCCCAATCGCGCGCACGTGGCGCATACCAATACCGGGCCAGTTCATACTGGTGGCTCTGGCAGTAACCGTTCGCGGCATTGTCGAGCAAAACAGACGGGAAATCCAGATTGCGTACCGGCTCAATCGCCACAAGCCGCTGATAGGATTCCCATAGGGAATAATCTGTATGCAATTCGAGAAGATCCGCCATAAATTCAGCCAAATCCGCAAGCCGTTCCGAATCGGCGACCATCTTCGCGCCATTGTCCGCACCCGTCTGCCATCTTTCAAACTCGACGACAATTGATCCCGCCTCGATAATCATCTGCCGATCAAGAAGCGTCCTCACCAAATCAATGGAATCTCGCTGAATAGTCTCTCCGATCCAGTCGATATCGCCCATTTCGCCATAGACTCTCTTCGCGACGGCAAGCTTCTCTCCCCATACTGCGGCATCGTTCTTGCCTACAGGGGCGTATTGCTTACCACCGAATGACGTACGAGTGAAAAGATAGCTGTAGTTATTTCCCCAGTCACTCATATAAGACAACGGAACAACTTTCTCCCATAACGACTTCATCTTCTCAGCCTGTTTCCCATAGCGGCTTGCGCAAAACTCTTCAAGCACTTGACGATATGAAACTGGGCTGGACGACCATGCATTCGCAGTGAAAAAACGCAACGCCAACGTGTCGGTATGGCTAGATTCTGGCCAGAAGATGTAACCTACGCACATCGGGTCGTTCTGTACGAGCTTCTGTCGCTCTTCAATGATCGGATAGTTTGCCCGCACATCAAGAGCGTTTTCAAAAGCAAGAAAGATGGAGTATGTATACGGGAACTTCCCCATGACACCCCACTTGGTGAAGTTGTTTCCGTTCAAATCTTTCATTCCCGGCAGATAGTCACGAGTCGAATCGCCTTCGTAGTCCCAGATGATGTCGCGTTTAGGATCAAGCTGCCTGATCAGCTCCCGCACTTCTTCCGGACGCCAAGTAAAATAGAAATCCCAACCCGCAAGCAGATTCTTGGCATTGGGATAGTCGCGGCGGGAACGCTCCAGAAACTGCTTTAAAGCGTATATCTTCAGGTTAAGGTTATCCTGTCGGCTCGCGAAGCAATTGCGTTCACCCAGGCCGATCGTATGCAGCAACTGCTGATTTTTACCTTGTCCATACAAATCACACGCCGTACGGGTAAGTTTCCAATAGGCATCCACCCACTTCTCGTCTCGAACATCCCACACCAGACCATTCCTCTCCGAATAACCCACAGTCGACTGGGGCAGAAACGGCGGATTCAGCTTTTCAAGAAACTCCTCTGGCGTACGCGAATACCAATGTGTCATGGTTCCGAAATCCTCCGGGACCATCAATCCGCGTGCGAAAGCATAGCGCTGCAGATCGCGTCGCAGGTTGCCGCGAAACTCAAGCGTCCAGAAAAGCGATCGGTTGTCATACCCTTTCCCAGTGCCCGGCAACGGCTTTGAGGCATCGGGACTTGATACTATGTCGGGGAACGCACGTTGGAAAAGGTCATCTTGCCCAATGCGAAGCATAAAAACATTGAGGCGACGTTTGAGACACCAGTCAATTTCCTTCCTCCAATCCTCCGGCCCCCAGTGTTCAGCCTGAAAGCGCGTAAGTCCACGATGCGCGAAATAACGCAACCCGCGATATTCAAAACGAGCTTCTTCGCGTATATCCAGCCCCGTCAAATCTATTGACGGCTTCTTCGGCACAATGTCAGCATCCCAGAACCAACGGCATCCACCGCGTCTCTCAAGAAGATCATAGAGCCCGTACCAGACACTGCGCAGATTTGAACCAGTGACACGTACACCGGACGGCGTAGATCGGATTGCATATGCATCTCGCCCAGTAACGGACACTTTAGGATCAACGGCAAACGTCACAACGCCGGACTCGGGCTTTCGCCCTGTTATCTTAATATGATATTTCGCAAACTCCGCGCTTGGCAATTCAAAAGGCTTCTCAGACGCCTTCAAACCCAATGCAATTCCAGCAAATACAAAAACTGCAGCAAGCGAGGGCAATCGCCACATACCTATGGCATTACCAATAACCTTGATTCTTTCGCACTCCATCATCCTCTCCTCAATCTTAAACACCAGAGTACAGCCATACACTGCTTACCCGGCGTCTGACATACTCAGTCTATTTCAACAAAATTCCATCCGCCAGGCGCAACATCAACCGTGAAGACACGTCCACTCACCTTGTCTGTCACTTTCACATGGGCTACAGCTGTTTCATCTATCTTCTGATCTTCGCCTGCGAATCTCGTAACGCCTTTGTTGTTGATGAGCCAGACAAGCCATCCTTTTGACGTCTTGTTTACACCCCATTGAATATCGCCTTCTACCGATACCGGCATCAGATCATTCTGTACGCTGTGATAGATTTCCCTGATGACACGCTGGTCGAAACGTCCGGATGTAAGCTTGGCCATCTGCACGGGCCACCATGAATCCTTCGACGTGCGGAAATCTCCGGGAATGTACGAATCAAGAGTTATGAGACGTCCCTTGGCATTACGGATCCAAGCGGAAACATAGCCAAGATCCACGAGACGCTGCTCAACATACAGCGTGCCGCCTTCACGCACATACTGTTCGAGCGCATCCGTATCAATCTTATGAAGATCGAAGTTGCCGACCAGGACCGCACGGGGGTAGGACTTGAGGGCTTTCAGAAAGTCCGCGCTGTTCTGTCCCGCATCAGGACACAGAATGTCGGCGATTTCGCCGAACTCCGAGTTGAACATGCATCCTTCCTCTCCCTTCTTGCGGTTGCAGCACCACACCGGATCATCCGATTTCGGCGGCACAAGCGTATCGAGGAATGCAAAAATCGAGTACCTGTCCCGATTGTGGGGAACGTAATGCTGACGTTGCACCTGCTCACCTGCGGATACAAGTATCGCTAGTGGCGTATAGGGCGTTCCTCTCTCATGTTTCTCATTCCACGCAAACGGCGCATTAAAATCCTCCGCATATCCACTCGGCACATATTCTCCGTTTCGACCGAATTTGCCAAGAAAATCCCAGCAGAGTTCCTCCTGCAGAACATTTGCTCCGATGAAATATCCGTACATTATGTTACGTGCAAGCAGAGAGCGGGAACAACCGAGTCCCTCCTCCACGTTTTTGCGGGTTGGCGACTTCACCTTGATGAATCCCTGACGTTTCCGTCCATCACGCGTCCACATCTCATGCATGTATGTCGCACAATACCAGCCGAACGGAATATCGTACTGACGAGAACATCCCCGTATCGCCGCCGCACCCCATCGCCATGGGGATGAGGTGGAGCCAAGTTCCGCCTCGTAGAAAATCAAGGCTGAACCCTTCCGCGCCAGGTCAAAACAACTTGTCGCCCATGTCGAAACAAGACCGGTAAAACGATTTTCACCAAAATAGAACTGCTCAAGGCGGCTCTGAGCCTTATCCGTCCATAGCAGCCGCTTGCGGTAGTCATCCGTCAGCGGAAACTCGCTTTCTATTTTGACGCGCAACTTTGGATCTGAGATCATCGGTGTCGACCAAGAATAGCAGAAAAGATTGTTGTCCCATTCATCATACGCATAAAAGCTGTGAAATGCAGGATGGGCCTTTTTCCATTTCCGGAAGCTTGCACGGTCAAGTTGCGGCAACCGTTCAGGCATGAAGTACGGACGCATATATCCCGTAAAGAACAGCGAGTACGGCATGCCCGGACGAAGCCGCTCGAATTCGTCAATCTGTCCGGTCTGTTTCGGATTGCGCTCGAGCACCGTCGTGAACGCAAGCGGATTGTCTTTCCATAGTTCATCCGCATTCGCCCTCCGCGCATACTCCTTACGGTCCGGAACGATGTCAATGACTGGCATTTTGATATGGCCAAATATCTGATAGAGGTTTTTCATCATCGGCCAATCCAACGAATTCATCCATCTTGAACATTCCGCACTTGGATGGAACGATGCGTAGAGTTCCCTTCCACACAGTTTACGGAGTTTCCATCTATCCGAAGCGGCATAAGGGTCCTCCTCTGCCAATGTCACAAACCCAGCACCAGCCAGCATTGCTGCGGCAATCACATTTTTAATCATTGTTGTTCCTCCATTTTCATAAAACCACAGACATTACTCACCTGACAATAAGACGAAATCCGATGGGAATCCCGGCAATCGTCGCACTACCGTCTCCTTCAAGACGGAAATTGACAATCTCATTTGAAGAAGCCTCTTCAATCAAACAGTCAAACGTACCACCAGAAAACACCATGTCAGGCAGACCGTTTCGGCAAACGTGAAGAACGGCATCTCCATCAACGGCTATGTGAAATCTCACTTTCCCGGATCCGCCGAGTACTCGCAGACGCCCCTCCAGTTCCGCATCAGAACCAGCAAAAAGCACTCCGTCGGCAATGGTGAAGACATTCGAAGATGCAAATATCACCGAGGAGACAGAACTACTCAAGACTTGTCTCATCGAGGGCCGTTCATCCCATTCAAACGCACCAATGTCAACCGATCCGTTCATGACTCGAGGAACTCCATCGACATCTGTGGATCTGGCGGCAAATTCTGGAGGCAGGTAGGAATTAAAGCCAGCATCGACCGTCAAAGCCAAAGCGGAAACAGGTCTCCATTCTGAAGAGAGGCCAACGGCTTCAACATTGGTGAATATGCAATCTACAGCGTTTTCCGGGTAGTGATGGATATCCGACTCGTTCCATGTCACGTATGTCTTGTTCGTTGCAAACACGCATCTGTAATAGTGAGGCTGTTTCCGTGCGAAACCATAAATGACAGAATTGTACAGGCGTGACGAATCATCGCCTATGACACAATGCCATCCAGGATAAGGCGTCAGTGTCGAATTGTAGACCACGCACTTGTTGACAACCCTTCCTTGAGAGCTGTCTGCGACAAGGCAGTCAACTAGCGTAGCATCCGAGAACTGATCACGTGCGCTATTTCCGTGAACCGTACCGCAAGCACGCGCCTTACAGCGGCGAAATGTTGCTCTTGAGCCGCAGCATACAACACCTTTGCAATCTACAAAACGACAATCAACCACTTCGGAAGTCGCATCTGCTCCCAAAACGCCGGCAATGGTGTCGGACAGCAAAGTTACATCACCCCGATGCAATGAACGTCCATGGGAAATCGTAAATCCAATGATTTTTGCACCGGATGCGAGTTCCACAGCGCGTATTGCATCCTCGCCGCAGCCATCGCTCTGCGAGAGATTCGGGGAATCATCCCCGACAATTACCGTCTCTTCCCATCCCGCATCGGCGACAAGCGTCACACCGGATGGCACAAGAGCTCGCACATACGTCTGTGAAGAAGGAGTTGCACGCAACTTACCGATGTCGTAAGTACCAGGCAAGGCATGAATTACATCACCCGCGAGCAAAGCCACATTGGTAGACACCTCAGCCAGAGTCAGCTTGGCGGTTTTTGGAGTGAACCCGTCGGCGTCATCATCGCCATTGACCGGATCTACAAACCAGTCGATCGAGGTGCAAGGCATGATCGACACCATGACTCCGTCTCCGTCCACTATACGCGTCCAGATGCCGTTTTCACAATCGTCGAACAGATTCGTCATCACAACACCTGCCTCTGTCACGATGACTCCGATAACATTGCGTCTCGCCGTCGCCGCCTTTGAGACTGAAAGCGTTACAGACGTGCCGTAAGGAAGGTTGTACCGGTCTTTCGTTCCTCCATCAACCTTCAAAGACCCGATAGGGTCCGTAAAAATATAGGAGGAAAGAAACGCCCCCTGTACAGCGCCAGCATCGATCCGTCCATCGGGATGCACAGTCACGGGGTTGCCGAATACATCTGCAGACGCATATTGCCAAACGTCTTTCTGGTACCAAAGGCCGCTGTCCAACACACCGGCGCCACGTACAGGCGAGTCAACAGCCACATGGATATCATTGATATCGCCCGAAAAAAGCGGATCCACCCAGGTATAGCCTTCATAGGAGAATTGCTGCGCAGCATTCCAGCAGATGTTTCCGGTATATCCACTGCAGCTGGCGGGACTCAGGCTGTTGCCGTTCATATCAAAAACGCAGTTCACAGGCACCGCATAATGTGTCGCCAGCAACGGACCTTTCCCCGTCTCGTTTCCGCGGAACGTACAGTTACAGAGACATGATTCGACATCATTGCCTCTGACCATTTCCAAACCGCAGACGTTACGGACGAACGAGCAATACGTCCAATAACGCTTAACTGCCGAAGCGATGAGATTACCGTCCGAGGCATTGCCGGTGAAACGCACTCGATGTCCGTTCGCCCCTATACAAGCATACGTTGTAGACGTACAGTTTGAAACCACACAATCCAGCAATGTTGTGTTTTTTGCGATCGCTCCCTCCTGCTCTGCCGCCGTTTCGCCGCAAGTTCTCCCGTTGCGAAGCGTGAAGCCCTGAAGAACAAAATCGCCAGATGCGCATCTTACATTCTTCTCTCCATCAGGCGATCCGACGATAACCGTCTTCTCAGGACCGCCAACAGCCCGAATAGCGAGATTGCAGCTTCCTGCGTACGCAATGCGCGCCGCAACACCATCGGCAAATCCGTCTACAACGTCATATACTCCCGGAAGGGCAAGAATGAGAGTTGCACCCGTACCTGCCGTAGCCTTTGAGACATCCACTGCCTTTTGCAACGAGCCATACGGACAGCCTGACGAGCCATCCCCGGTTTCATCACTGCCGATGTTCGCATCCACCCACAAAGTCTCATCTGCACTGTTCTGGCTAAAATTGAATGTTGCAGGCTCCCGTGGCAACAATGTCCTGAATGTGCCATCCCGAAGCGGATACAGCCTGGCGATTTGCGACCCGGATACATAAGAACGCGTGTAGAAAAGAATGTTTGTAGAAAAGTTACTTATATTCCAATCGGCCGGCACGTGCGATTCCACGACCCAAGACTCCGGATACGACTGCGCGTACATATAGCCATTCACCGGCAGCTGGACACCGTCTATGCGAAGAAGCGTTTTGTTGTCGTTGAGCTCAATGCCGGCATACAACGGATCGGACACGCTTTGCGACGCTCCCGCATGGATTGCTCCAGTTCGCCCCGACAGATCATTACCGGTAAAATCCTTTCGCTCAATAAAGGAAGGTAAGTCAAAGACTGACTCGAGAAAGGACGCATCACCGGCATTGATGGCGGCTGAAGTAGAAAGAAGCCGAAAATCGCCGCGAAAAGGATTGGTACAATGCTTCACGCCTTTACCGTCCTTACGGTATATGCAATTCCTGCTTGTGCCGCTCACGACCTCTGCCTTCGCAAACGCGCATGACAGAAGGTTGTATGATTCACAATTATAGAAATCTGAGTAGTTGCCATTCATATTGATGACGGTACAATTGACGTTCGTCACCGCAGTCAATGACTTTTGAGACCCGGAACTGGGAGAATAGAAGTAATCGTGGACGACAACCGAATTCCAAAGGTTAGCCTCTGCAGCTGTCGCTGATTGCCAGACAGGGCCTCCATTACCCCTGAAAAAACATCGTATCGCAGTGCCGCCGCAAAGAGCGCCGCCCAGAGAGGCAAAGCAATTAGTAAAAACGCAGTCTACGACGTAGCATTCACCAATTGCGCGCAGTCCGCCGCCACGTGCGTAAGAAGCATTATCCCCACCCGAATACGTTGCTCCATTGGCAATCGTAAAGCCTTCAATTACAGCCCCGGATCCCTCTTCCGTGACAAAGATGCAACGCACGGCTTCGTTTCCAAGGTGGCTATCAGCTACACCGTGTCGCCCACGAATTTCAGTCACAGATGCACCATCTGTCGAAGAAATCGTCACTCGTTTGGCAATCAGCAGCCGACTCGGACGATCTGATTCCGACACCGGTGAGGGCTGTTCCCCTTCTTCATAGACTCCTGGGAGGACTCGTACCGTGCCGTCAGGAGGCGCGGCATCGACAGCTGCCTGAATCGTCCGATAAGGCAGATTGGCAGTTCCGCGACCTTCACATGGCTTGTCTGAAGACAACGGATTTGAACCGTCAACATAGATGTCAGCCCGCAAAATGCAAGCCAACACCGTCGTCACCAGAAGCATGAGCTTTGTTATATCCATCTCTTTTCTCCCTTAGTTTTTTATGATTCCAAACTAATTCTCAGCGCGAGACTTCGCAGACATTTTCCGGCACGGGAGCTGGGTTCACAAACTCCTTTAAAATCTTCATGCGGTGCACACGAGCGCGCACGAAAAAGTCATTGACAGAACGCGCATTTGGTCCACTCCACGCGACTTCAGCCGTCGCAAACGCTCGAGGCCAGAGTTTCCAGCCGAGATCATACCAGTTCCAGATCATCTCGCCCCAACAGCAGCACTCGATACCTTTCATACACTGCCGCTCCTCGTTAGACCAGCCATCACAGGGGCTGAAGGAATACGCCTTAGGGAGCGTTATTGCGGTGGGACCTAGATACTGGTACGGATCATCGGCTATCCCCTGAGGCCGGGAGAAATATGTCCAATCTCTCGGTGACATGATGACTTCAACACCGAGAGATGCCGCACGACGTCCATATTCCGGCTCTCTCCAAAGTTGCAACGTCATGTTTGGAGGCAATTTTTCAGAAAGCGTCTCATCCCATGCAACTGCACGGCGTCCTCGTTTTGCGAGAAAAGCGCACAGACGTTTTGTGATACGCCCCTGCAAATCACGCGCATCACTGATGCCGAGCTTTGACATGAGCTCACGACATTTCGAACACTTGAGCCAATTGTCCAGCGGACACTCGTCACCTCCGATATGTATCTTTTCCGATGGGAAAAGGTCGCAGACCTCATCAAGAACATCCTCCATAAAAGCCATCCCCGCTTCATTTGCCGCACAATAGCACTGATATTGAGGGCCTATCTTCATCCAAGGCACCTTCAACGACGAATCTTCCGGTTCACATGTAAACTCAGGATGTGAGACGAATACCGCACGTGAATGTGCAGGGAAGTCAATTTCGGGGATAACCGTCACATGACGCGCCGCCGCATAGGCAACAATCTCCTTCACATCTTCCTGCGTGTAAAAGTATGGTCCATAACGCTCTCCGTTCCATGACATATTCTCCTCCGTAGATCCATGATTCATTGACGCAGGACGAACTGAACCTTTGGTATGCACTTCTGGATGCCGTTTAAGTTCAAGTCTCCAACCTTCATCATCAGTCAGATGCCAATGAAATACGTTCATCTTGTAGCGAGAGATGAGATCTATAGTCTTTTTCACGGTCTCTTTACCTAGAAAATGGCGAGCATCGTCCAACATGACACCGCGATGGCCCCAAGCAGGATAATCCGTAATCTCGACACATGGAATCTCGATAGGCTCAAGGTTCCCCCCATTCGCCAACTGGATCAATGTCTGGTGCGCATAGAAGAGCCCCGAAGCATCCGCATGGCAAACCCTAACGCCCGTTTCCGTCACAGATAGGCAATATCCTTCATGCGGCAGTGCACCGTCGACGACCGAACGCACATCATTTAAAAGATGCTTCAGCGACATGCTCTTGAACACGCCAGACGACAGAGACACCTGATGCGGATAAGGCAAGAGCGGCAATGCAGTCCCATCGCGGGCGACACCCGCCACCGCCACACATGCAGCAAAGACCACTACAGCACTCCTCGTCATTTCTTTTGTCCATCGCTCTTTCATTTGAACAACCTTCCTTTTTCATTTCAGAATTCCATCTCGACCCGTCCGCACCGAGGAACTGGCAGCCTCACAAGACCACACTCCTTATCATACTTTGGATTGACCTCATTCCCGCACGTATCAAAAAATCGCATGACACGCGGCACTCGCATTAACTCAACGACAAGACCTGCCGCATCGGTAGCATTGATAAGATGCAGACGGCGTGAGCCTTCAATCGGCACAGGAAATAGTGGCTGATACGCGACAGCAACACACTCGCTAGAGGTCTCAGATGAAAGCGCAGAATAACCCGATTCCGGATTATACCCGCGGAACTTGCCACGTAAAAGCGATTCTCGATGTACATTTGAAAATCTGATCCAGTTCCGGATCATCGAGGCATGGTCCTCCGGCAGGGATTCAAGCACCATCGAATACTGAACAACGGCAAACAAGGCATTCAATACTGATATGGCCGCCTCCTCTGGCGAACTGTCGAGACTCCAGACAAGCATATCTGAATGGACGGCGGTTCGCCCCGACACAAGACGGAGATCAGCGATGCGTTTCCTGTTTGTTGTCGGATCATTCGGGCAGTCCATTGCCCGTAGCATGTTACCGTACTGACGAATGGCCGGACCAGAATACCACTGGCGAAATTCGACAAGCACGTCAGGTTTGATTGCCTTTAAATGCGCTATCACGTCCTTCATCAGACGATCGGTCGCCTCCGGCAAAGATTTGAAGTCCCGTCCTGCATATCCATCTTTCACCGCAGGATCTGTCCCTTTGAATGAAAACTCGTCAATAAAATCAAGCTTCAGCCCGTCAAAATCCCATTCCTTGAGACAACGCTCGTAGACTGAAACAAGATACTTTCTGACCTCCGGGAATCGGGGATCCAGCACTGCCCGGTCAGGCGTTTCCACGCGCAGTGCCATATGCTTGAATCGATGCCATGCAACAGACTCACTGCCGACGAACGGAACTGCAAGCCACAGCATATATTTCAGCCCCGCAGCGTGAGCGGCGGCAACATGCGCTTTCATGTCCGGGAACCGTGACGGTACAGGTGTCCAATCCCCTGTAGAGGAATAGTCTGAGCGCTCTCCATCCGTCTGCCAACCATCATCCAATATGGCAGTTTTCATTCCCAACGCAGAAGCTAACACGAACTCCCGCTCAAGCACATCGGCGCGAACATCCTGCTGAAACGCATACCAAGTCGAATAAAGAGGCTCAAATGCCGCTTCTGGAGGCGGAGTGTCCCGGATACCCGCTGTTTCTGATATCCATTGAGAAGCCTCTGAAACTGCATCCGACCAGAACACATCCCGTGCATCAAGTCGCACCAAGACACGATAGACGGAACGCGGTGCAGAATATTGGCGAAAAAAGCGGAAACGACCGAACAGGCGACACGTACGCTCTTCGGTCGTCAAGCCAAAGTCAACGCGCTCAAATGGTTCTGAGCAGGCGATCAGCAGACGATTTGATCCCATTCCGTCCAACGCCACTGCTATCGGGATATCTTCCGCGAGTTGCGAATGACAAGGGGCGCGTCCCCAGTCCTGAGGCCAGAGGCGTGGGCGGTCGGCATGTGATGTCCAAACATGTCGCACACGACGTCCTGACATTTCAAATTGGATATCGAACGGCGGCGGAGCCTCCTCTGTTGGAGAAGTTAGTTTGATTTCGATGACATCGCAGCCACTGGTCGTGACGGGCTTCGACTCAAAGCACCACGACCCAGAGTCATTGCAACAGATGCGCACTTCTCCCACGCTTGCGACATCCTCACGAAGAACAACACGAGTCAAATCACCTTGCTTTGTGACAGGCGGAGCATCCCCAAAAAACGCCATGACGGCAGGAGAGAGAGCCGCAAACACTATCATTACGATCTTTCGCGTCATCGGCATCCCTCTAGTGGAACAGCCATCTTTTTTCAATCGGTTCATAGGCATGGCAATCATTTCAGGAATTCCTGCACTCCAATCATTATCATTTGCGCCGAAAGCGCCGATAGAATCAACGCCGTAAGTCTCATCAAGATTCCGAGTCCTTTACGTCCGAGCCAATGTTCAAGCATCGCCGCCAAAAAAAGCATGACTCCGATGCAAACAACAGCCGCAATCCATGCGAGCGCAACTATCATCTTCTCCCCAGCGCTGGCAACATCTGCACTCAAAACCACGAGCGCGCCTGTCGTGGCCGGTCCTATGAAAACCGGAAACGCAAGCGGCACAACAGCTATATCGCTATTGAATTCACGTTTTGCCGGTGCCATGTCCGGATTCATCAATGAAATAGCTGTCAGCATCAGCAAAATACCCGTTCCTATTCGAAATGCATCCACCGTAATACCGAACAACCTGAAAATACAGCTGCCGAAGAATAACAGAACGAGTCCAATGACAATTATCGCAGAAGCGACGCGTAAAGCGAATAGACGACGCTCACGCAGCGGATATTCAGATGTCATCGATATAAACATCGACAACCCGAAGAATGGAGTCAACAGGAAAAAGAACCTAAATGTCAGGGAGATGAAAAGCGACATAGTCATTCTCATTTCATGCCAAAAAGTTCACGCAACTCTTTTTCCGGCAGTTGGCGTCCGTAGCGGCTCATTTCAAACACCTCGACATACTTCGGCGCAGATACTGATCCATACCATTCGGCTACACGGTCGGAATAACGCACAGTGTCAGTCCGTTTTACGGTTGCATGATATTTGAGCAGATAGTTTCGTACCGCCACACGATCAGAGCGATCCGGAATCTCAGTGGGATTCAGCCCCATATCAACCGGCAAAAACTCGAAAAACTGAGATACATGGCAAGATAGCGCGTCAAGATACCGATCCATGACATCGTCTGCGACTACAACCGCGTCCGGACGCAGTACACGTGGAAAATCAAACTCATCCGTCATGAAGAATATTGCAGGACGTATAGATGGGGTTGGCACTTCCGGACACCAATTCGGAAGCCCCAACATATAGGTCATGTCCTGCACAAGCTGTGAACAGGCACGGTGATCTGCGTGATAATCGCATGTGCGATGAGTTATAATGACATGCGGAGCGAATCCACGCACCATCCGTGTCATTCGCATCCGAAGTGCCACAGTCGGTTCAATCTCGCAGTCCCGAATCTCCCATACTTCATAGCTCTCAATACCATATGCCCTGGCAGCAGCCGCTGCTTCCCCCTTCCGACGTTCGGCAATCCCGTCGTTTGGGATAAGATGCCAGCCCTTTTCTCCATTGCATACCGACACGAACCTGACCCGTGCTCCGCGATCAGCCCATTTGATGGCTGCACAGCCGACAAAAGTATCGGCATCATCCGGATGTCCACCGACAACCATCACTCTCAAATCTTCAAATCTCACTTGAAAAACTCCTCGATCTCTTCCAGACTTTTACCTTTAGTTTCCGGCATGAAAACAGTCACCGTAACGAAGTAAGCGACGGCAAACAACAACAAAACACCAAACAGGACGGAAATGCCCGTCTTCTCGGCAATCGGCAGAAATGTCGCCTGAAGTCCGGTTGAAATGCCATAATCAAAAAGCAATGCCACACCCATGCCTACCGCCCGAATGCGCTCCGGCAGAAGTTCCGTAGTAACAAGCCATACGCAAACGCCAGGCCCTAATGCGTAAGAGGAGACAAGAACGCTCATGCCAAACGCTGCCAACCAACCAGTAGTCGACGACACAGACAGACGCCCCCATTCGATGCAAAAAAACGTAAGCCCGACAATCACAAGACCGACAAGGCATCCACCTGTACCAATCTTCAGTAGTATTTTGCGGCCTTTCGTCTCAATCCATATACACGAAAGAATAGTAGTTCCGAACATCATAACCTTGAAGATGACATCCGCCCAATTGGCAACCACCCCGCTCAGTCCCGCCACCTGAAAAACCTTAACCGAATACCCCAGAAGAGCGGTCACCCCAACACCCTGATTGCAAGCCAGCAACACTACCACCAAAATGAACGGAACAATATATTTCTTTTGCCAAACTGAATCCTTCACGATCGGCGAGACCACATTCTCTGATTTTGCTACGCCCTTTTTCCAATACGGTGACTCAGAAATGAAAAAAGATCCTGTAAAAAGAAAAATCGCAGGAACTGCCTCTACGGCAAAAAGAGCCTTCCAGGCCAATGTCTTGGCGGCAAGCGAAACACTCGTTGAATCAGCTGCACCGAAATACCATGTGGCTATCAAGCCCCAAAGACCGGAAACAAGCACACCGCCGATCAGGCAAAGCTGAAAAATCCCCGTCCCCTTCCCCCGCATATTCTTCGGCAACATCTCGGCCAGATACAGTGGGATTACAAGCCCTTGTATACCCATTGCCAGCCCATGAATCAAAAGTCCTATGAACAACATCACATATCCAGAGCCCGAAAAACACACAACAGAAGTACCCACAACAAATAAAAGTGCGGATTCTCTAATTGCACGACGACGCCCCACCCATTCCACCAAAGGTCCTGCAATCGGTGTCATCACAACAGAACCAATCATAGCCGCCGCCACCAGACTCGACAGCTGCATGGACGAAAATGAAACCGTACACTCGAGATACGGCATAGCGACAGCTACAATCGTACCCAAGCCGAACCCATAAAGGATTCCAGCCACAACTGTCAGGGCTATGACACTTCGTGTAGTCTTGTCCAACATTTTGTTTTTATTGAATGAAATGCATTGGGTGTGCATTGAGTGAAACGGCGGCATTATATCACAGAGCCTACAGACCGCTCAACGCGCACTATTGATATAAACGAATTCATATTATAAATATATACGAATGTACGCGGCTTAAAATATGATATAATTCCTACCATATGACTAAACTACTTCGCAGCACAATTAAAATAGCAGTATTCCTTGACATTCCCGGACTAGCCCGCAGTCGCGCCATTTCCGGTCTCTATCGATTTTCCCGTGGAAAACCTGATTGGCGCATCTTTCAGTTTCCGATTCAGAAGAAAAGCCCCGAACTTCAACAGCTTACAGCGTCTTTCAGTCCAGACGCTATTTTTGCCGGTCACGCCGATGCGGTCAGGGCATACGGTAAGTCCACACCTTACGTCCTGCTTGAAAATGTCGAACCCACATTGCCATCAGGAATCGGAGCAACGTTGAACGTTGATAACATACAGTTGGGAATAACGGCCGCCGAACGCCTTTTTGCGCTGGGGTACAGGAACTTCGGATATCTTGGCATTGTATTTAATCCAGCGGCATCTGACAAGCAGATGCTTGCCCGTTATTCCCGTATCCGTTGTGCAGCTTTTGAACGAAAAGTCCGAAAACTTGGTTGCTCAGTGAACCGACATACGCCCGAGCGCAACAACCTTCATTATGACGAAGTGTCCATCGCCAATTGGCTGAAATCTCTCAAAAAACCTTGCGGCATCCTTGCGTTTTCAGATGAAGACGCACAGTACGCCCTGTCAATCTGTCGCGAAAAACGCATTTCAGTCCCAAAGCAGATCGGAGTAATCGGAATAGACAATGAAGCCTACATTTGCGACAATGTCGTCCCTACTCTGACCTCCATCGAACCCGATTATGAAGGTGCAGGCTATCGTGCCGGTGAGCTAATAGAGGAATTTCTAGCAGGAGACCTTTCCCACGCAGGATCACGAGAACGGTATGGGATTGCCACCGTCGAGAACCGTATGAGCGCCCTAAGCATTTCCTCGTCAACAAATCGTGTAGCACGTGCAACTGAGATCATCCGTGCAGACCCGGCAAATGCTCCGACACCGATCATTCTTGCACAACAGATGAACCTTTCGCTTCGAGTGCTTGAGCTTGCCTTTAAGCAAGTTCTCGGACACGGCATTACCACCGAAATTCTCAATCAACGGCTTACGATTGCCAAACGGTTGCTTAAGACATCTCGACTCAGCATCAGTGAAATAGCACTCAAATGCGGTTTCTCAAACTATCCCGCATTCCTTGCTTCTTTCAAACGTCGCATCGGAACATCTCCTCGAGAATGGAGCCTCACCTAAACTACATAAGAGAATCGACAGAATATTTGGGGGGAGGGAAAGGATTCTGAGGGGGACAAGGCTCTTGCGGGATGGAACAACTGGGGATAGCAACTTGAAAAGAGTTTGATTATTGGCTTATGTTTGCCGATTTTGAGAGCCATTCCTGTTTTCAACAGTATCCATCTCGGCGATAGGAATGGAATAGATATATTTGATCCTGATTGCGCCAGTTCAATAATCGCCATAACGGTAATAAAAATCTGGTTATGGCGATATTGAATCTTGAATATCCCCATAACTTGACTTTTATGATATAATATGGCGCGAACGGACAGGAGAATGAGATATGATAGGACGCAAAAAAGAGCTGGAAATAATTAAAGATTGCATGAAATCTGATCGCTCGCGACTGATTGTTGTGTATGGGCGTCGTCGTGTCGGTAAGACATTCCTTGTGAGAGAGGCATTCAACTATAAGTTTACGTTCACGCATACAGGACTTG
>SUVZ01000526.1 GCA_015061765.1 Lentisphaerota bacterium | reverse complement strand
GTGTACGGTGCGGAAGGGCGCGTCTTCGCGCGCGGCAGCCACGCCTCTCCGTTCCAGCTGGTCGCGGGCGGAGATCCGCGTGATCCTGAAATCAAACGAATTTTCCGGGATTTCCAGAAGCCAAAGTACAACCACTATGAAAGTTTTCTCCGCACGATCCGCGGGGAGGACGAGGTGCGCTCGCCGTTCCGTCTCGGAGGTCCGCTTTCGCAGATATGCGCATTGGGCACTTTGGCGGTGGAGCTCGGCGAACCCGTCCTTGATTTCGACCCCAAGGCAAAACGTTTCATCGCAAACGGAAGGGCTAACGCAATGCTTTCGGGAGAGGCGCCGCGCGCCGGCTGGGAGGAATACTACCGGCTCTGACGCTTATGGACGAGGCGGTTCTCGAGATTGCGCGGATCGTTCGCACTGCGGGCGGCCGCGCATTTCTGGTTGGCGGATGCGTCCGAGACGGCCTGATGTCAAAGTCTGACGTGAAGGACTTTGACATTGAGGTCTTCGGGCTTGCGCCGGATGCGTTGCGTGCGGCGCTTGAGCGGCGTTTCAGGCTGGACCTTGTCGGACTGTCGTTCGGCGTTCTCAAGATACACGGACATGATATCGACGTGTCTCTTCCGCGGCGTGAATCCAAGCAAGGGACGGGACACCGGGGATTTCTCATCGATTCGGATCCGATGATGTCCGTGAAGGAGGCCGCAACAAGACGCGATTTCACCGTAAATGCGATATATCAGGATCCCCTTACCGGAGAATATGAGGATCCCTGGGGCGGACGGGCTGATCTCGCGGACGGCGTTCTGCGGCATGTTTCGGATAGATTCGCCGAGGATCCGCTGAGGGTGCTCCGCGGCATGCAGTTTGTGGCCAGGTTTGGTCTGAGGCCGGATCCATCGACGGTTGAGATATGCCGTCGGATGTCAATGGAGAATCTGCCGCCAGAACGGCTGATGGAGGAGTTGCGGAAGTTCCTTCTCAAGGGCTTATGGATGTCTAGAGGAATGGATTTCCTTCGCCGGACGGGATGGGTGCACAATTTTCCGGAACTGAACAGGCTCATTGGATGCAGGCAGGATACCAAATGGCATCCGGAAGGTGACGTGTGGAACCACACCTGCTGCTGTCTTGACGCATTTGCCGCCGAACGGTACCGCTGCGCAGACGATCACGACAACCTGGTGGTTGGCCTGGCCGTGCTCTGCCATGATTTCGGCAAGCCGTTCTGCTCCCGATATGATCGCAAGAGCGGCCATATACGTTCCCTGGGACATGATGTGCAGGGCGTGGAGCCGACCATGTCGTTTCTGAAGCGTCTCACGAATGAAGAGCGTATCTTGAAGGAGGTGCCGCCGCTCGTAAAGTGCCACATGATGCCGTATGCGATGTGGAAGAGCAGGGCGCGCGATTCGGCGATACGCAGACTGGCGCTGAAGGTTGGTTCGATAGAGCGCCTGATCCGCGTATGCATGGCTGATGAGATGGGGCGTCCTCCGCTTCCGGCCTGTTCCGAGGCGTTGGAGTGGCTTTCCGCTGAGGCGACGCGCCTTCAGGTGAAGGATTCCATGCCGAAGCCAATCGTCCAGGGGCGGGATCTCATCGCTCTTGGCATGAAACCGGGCGTGGAGTTCGGCGTCATCCTCAAGAAGTGCTTTGAGGCCCAGCTGGACGGTGAATTTTCAGACCATGAAGCCGGGTGCAGGCATCTGCGCATGCAGATCGGTGAAAGGTAATCGCCAAAAGGATTGCGGCGAGTTTTCGCTTGGTCGAATCGGACAGACCTGGCGGGGCGCCGGAGGACAGTTCTCCGGCCGCTATGCGTCGATAGGCAAGGGTGCTGTGCGGTTAATCGACGGAGTGATTTTTATGAGAAGAACGGTATTCGCGCAGTGAGCATCCGAACGTCCGGCGGAAAAGGGCGTTGAGATGGGTTTGGGCCGGGAATCCGCATCGGTACGCTATGTCTCCGATGGGAAGGTCCGTGTCCTTGAGCTGTCTGCACACCTCCTTGAGCTTCTCCCTCCTTATGGCGGCGGCGACGCCTTCGCCGTGCACCGTGCTGAACCGCAGTTCAAGAAGACTGCGCGAGACGTTCAGCGCGGCGGCAAGGCTCTTGAGTGTCAGTCCTTTAGGGGAGGGCGGCAATCCGCGGCATGCGTGCAGACGGATTAGCTTTTCCGCCGCGGTGGCCAGACGCGCCGAATTCGACAGGTCGCGCGTCGTATCCCGTTCGACGATCCGCGGCACGCCGCATATTGTGCAGGTTTGGCCCCGTGAACGTCTGCCGACGAGCAGTTCCTCCATTTTTTGCGCGGCGACATAGCCCACCGTAAAGAAGTCCGGATCAACGCTCGTCAACCGCGGAAAGATGTTTTCGCATACTTCGGTCTCATTGTCCACACCGACGATCTGGATCTGTTCGGGAATGCGCAGCTTGGCGTAGTTGCAGGCGTCGATTATCATCCGCGAAGTCAGGTCGCTGAAGGCCATTATTCCGCACGGCAACGGAAGCTTTTTCAGCTTTTCCGCTATGGTGAGCAGTGATGCGGTCCAGTCTGCTGGTGAGAGAGTGTTATCATATTCAATGCAGTTGAAACCGGCTTTCCTTGCCATGTCAATGAAAGTCTCTGCGCGCGCTTTCGAATGGACGGTATCTCGATGAGAGGTTGCATTGTCGATGTAGGCATAATTGGTAAGGCCTCGGCGGAACAGCAACCTAAATGCTTCTGATGCTATTTTTGCATTATCGATGTTTACAAACACCGTCCGCTTCGGAAGTTTCACATTGTCGCTTCCAAACGCCACAATATTGCGGATGCAGTGAAGGAAGGTTGCTTCTCGCCCTAGAAGGGAATTCAGCAAGAGACCGTCCGGCTTCCATTTTTTCACGAGCTTCTTCAGTTTTTTAGGAGTCCGCAGTTCTATGAAAGTGATGAATTGAATTTCCCATGGGAGCTTATGGGTCGTGACATAGT
>SUVZ01000034.1 GCA_015061765.1 Lentisphaerota bacterium | reverse complement strand
CGAATGGTTCAGGAATCTTGGCTTGATACCGTTTGCACTACCGAAAAGTTGAAACCGCGCAGTGCCATAAAAGGCACGCTCCGTGGTGTGAGAGGGGGAGAAAACTCCCCCTACTCGATTACAGTGAATGAATGGAAGAGGCGTTCCAGTGTGTTTGTTGCATGGATTTGCGCAAGATGCCGTAAATGTGCTATAATTCGCCTCGTTTTCGCTGATCAGGAAAGGCGAAGGCAATGTCAACAACAGCAAATAGAGGTGTATTATCGCTACGTTCACTCGCGTAAACTACAAGATCCGCGTTCCGTCGGTGCGCGTTCTTGACGCAAATGGTCAGATGCTCGGGATCATGCCGACAAACCAGGCATTGCGCATGGCGGAAAGTCAGAGCCTTGATCTGGTAGAAATCACTCCAAACGCACAACCTCCCGTGTGCAAGATCATGGACTATGGAAAGTTCCGCTACGAGGAGTCGATTAAGGCCAAGCAGCAGCGCAAGGCCCAAAAGACCACGCAGGTGAAGGAAATCAAGTTCCATCCCGGGACGGATACTGGCGATCTGAAGCATAAACTGCGTCAGATCCGCCAGTTTCTGGGGGAAGGGAACAAGGTGCGTCTTTCGCTCCAGTTCCGCGGCCGTGAAAACGCACATCGTGACATCGGTGAGGACAAGATTGCCGAAGTGCTGGGCATGCTTCAGGATGAGTGCTTTGTTGAGCAGGCTCCGCGTACCGATGGCCGTGTTCACAGCTGCCTTATTGGACCGCCTCGCGCAAAGAAGGGTGGCGGGCAGTCTTCAAAGCCAGCGATCTCGGTCGGCGCAGCGCCTGCCGCACAGTCGGGCAGTTTGCCAGCCTCGAACGGGATTCACATCAAGATCGGTTGATCGGCATGCAGGGCCGCCGTCAATGACGGCGGCTTTTGGTATGAGGCATGAGAGTTGGATTCGGATATGATTCGCACCGTTTCATGGATTGCGGTTCCGGTACGGATGCGTGCGCATCGAGTCAGAGGCTTGGCGGCGTTGAGATTTCCGGATGCCCTAGGCTAAAAGGGCATTCCGACGCCGATGTTCTGATTCATGCCGTGATTGATGCGATTCTCGGCGCAACTGCGCTTGGTGATATAGGATCGCATTTCCCGGACACGGATTCATGCTGGAAGGACGCGGATTCCGCCAAGCTTCTGGATTTTGTGGTGCAGGAGATTTCAGATGCCGGATATCGCATAGGCAACGTCGATGTTGCTGTCATATGCGAGAGGCCGAAACTCAGGCCTCACGTAGATTCGATACGCTCCTGTCTAGCTAATCATCTTCGCGTGCCTGTCGGATCGGTTTCCGTGAAGGGGAAGACGAACGAGGGCATGGATGCGATTGGCGAGGGTCTCGGAATCGCCGTGCATGCGGTTGCGCTGGTTGAGGCAGCGGACAGATGAAGGCGGATGCGGCATGAATGTAACTGTGCTGATACCATCGTACGAACCGGAGGATCGTCTTGTCGGATATGTGGACGAGCTTGCCGCACGTGGCTTTGGCCGTATAGTTGTGGTGGATGACGGTTCGGGTGAATCCTATCGCGGAATATTTGACAGGCTGCGGGAAAGACCGTTCTGCACCGTTCTTCACCATGCCGTGAATAGGGGTAAGGGAGCCGCCCTCAAGACGGGATTTGCCTACATTCATGATCGACAGTACGATTCGGTCGGCGTTGTTACAGCAGATGCGGACGGACAGCACTCGTCTGAGGATTGCGTCAGGATGGCAGAGGCGCTGATCGTGGATCCCGCCAGCATACATATCGGGAGCAGGGATTTCTCCTTCGGGCGGATACCGTTCCGTTCCTGGATCGGCAATCGTTGGTCGTCACTGTCGTTCGCGCTTGTCCTAGGTCGTTGGCTTCCTGATACGCAGACCGGTCTTCGGGCTTTCCCGTCATCCTTTCTTCCGCTGCTGATGTCTTTGAGAGGCGAGCGGTATGAATATGAAATGGGTGTTCTCATGGCGAGTGTGCGCAGAGGCCTTTCCGTTAAAACGCTCTCCATCAGCACGATCTACGAGAATGGCAACGCCTGTTCCCACTTCAGTCCGATCATGGACACGATTCGGATAAACAGTCTGGTTCTGTCCGACTTCATTAGATTCGCCGGTGTGTCCATAGTGTCCTTTATTGTGGATCAGGGACTGGCATGGTTTTTTGCGGCAGCATTGCATATGGCGGGTGTCGAGAGGTCCGGCGTCATATGGGCGAGTGGTTTTGCGGCGCGTCTGGTGAGTTCCGTATTCAATTTTTCACTCAACAGATCGTTTGTATTCAAGTCTAATTGCAGAATAGCATCTTCGGCATGGAAATATGCATTTTTGTGCATGGTCGTCATTGTGCTGAGCAACGCAGGGGTGACGGCGCTTTCTTTTGTGGGCATGCCGAGAGGGGTGGCGAAGTTTGCATGTGACATTCTGCTCTATTTCATCGGGTATGGGGTACAGGCCAGATTCATCTTCAGACAATGAGACAGACATGAGCTTGGATGGACAGAAATTGGGAAATCCGCTTTTGTGGACGATTTCATGCCGGTGAATATGTGATATAATTTCAGGTCAATCAGAAGTCGCAACTTTCAGTTTGCGGGTGCGTAATACACAAGAAAGGCAGTAGTCAATGGCAGAGAAGATTACGATGGAAAACGGCGTGCTTAAGGTGCCGGATAATCCGATCATCCCGTATGTCGAAGGGGACGGGATCGGTCCTGATATCACCCGTGCGGCGATGACGGTATGGAATACCGCAGTCGAGAAGGCCTATGGCGGATCGCGCAAAATCGAATGGATGGAAGTGTTGGCAGGCGAGAAGGCCTTCAATGCAACGGGAGAATGGCTGCCTCAGGCGACGCTTGACGCGTGCCGCGAGAATCTTGTCTCGATTAAAGGCCCACTCACTACGCCCGTCGGCGGCGGCATTCGCTCCATCAACGTTGCGATGCGCCAGGAACTCGATCTCTATGTGTGCCTGAGGCCAGTGCGCTGGTTCAGCGGCGTTCCGTCCCCCGTGAAGCGCCCGGAGCTTACGGACATGGTGATTTTCCGCGAGAATACCGAGGATATCTATGCGGGAATCGAATGGATGAACGGAACGCCCGAAGTTGAAAAGGTAAAGGCGTTTCTTATCGGTGAGATGGGCGTGAAGAAGATCCGCTTCCCCGAAACTGCGTCCATCGGCATCAAGCCCGTTTCCCAGGAAGGCACTGAACGTCTCGTGCGTGCGGCTATCGACTACGCAATCGCCAACGACCGCAAGTCCGTCACGCTCGTCCACAAGGGCAACATCCAGAAGTTTACCGAGGGTGCGTTCCGCGATTGGGGCTACAAGCTCGCCCAGCATGAATACGGCGCACGGCTCATCGGTGACGGGCCATGGTGCTCGTTCAAGAATCCCAAGACCGGTCGAGAGATCGTTATCAAGGACTGCATCTGCGATGCGTTCCTCCAGCAGATTCTCACGCGCCCTGCGGAATATGATGTGATTGCGACGCTCAATCTAAATGGCGACTACGTCTCTGACGCGCTCGCCGCAACGGTTGGCGGCATCGGAATCGCCCCCGGTGCGAACATCAACTACAAGACAGGCGTCGCGGTGTTCGAGGCCACTCACGGAACGGCTCCGAAGTATGCAGGTATGGACAAGGTGAATCCCGGCTCCCTCATCCTCTCCGGCGAGATGATGCTCCGCTACATGGGCTGGACCGAAGCTGCGGACAAGATCATAGCCGCCATGGACAAGGTGATTGCCGCCAAGACGGTCACCTATGATTTCGCCCGCCAGATGGATGGTGCGACCGAGGTGAAGTGTTCGGAATTCGCCGCCGCTCTTGCCGCCGCAATGTAATTGACTTTAATGCTGAAGAATTGCACGATAAAGGAATGAAAGAAATGTACAGTGCCAATATCGCTTCCTGGTTCTGCGGCGGCCTTGTCGCAGTAGCGTGTCTTGTGACGCCTGCCGCCGACGCTAAGACGGTTCAGATGCCGCCCACATGCACCACGCCCGACGGAATGTGCGTCGATTCCAAGGGACGGCTCGTGATCGCCACGCCGAACAACGACCGTACTCAGCCCGGCGCGGTGTTCCGCCTCGACAAGCCGTGCGGAACGCCCGTCAAGTGGTTCGACGTGCCACCCTGCAAGGAGAGCGGCTACGCCTCGCCCATGGGCATCTGCTTTGGGCCTGACGGTGAACTCTATGTCTGCGACAACCAGAAGGACTCCAAGGGACGTCTCCTTTGCATCACCTTCAAGGACGACAGGATCGACAAGTGCGAGGTCGTTGCGTACGGGCTCGACAACGCAAACGGCGTCAAGTACCTCAACGGCAAGCTATACCTCACGCAGGCGTTCCTTTACAGCGTCAAGCGCGGAGACGGGGCGGCCTCCAGCGGCCTCTACATGTTCTCTGCATCGGACCGCAACGTGAAGGTAGGCAACACGCCCGCCGATCCGCAGTGCGTGTTCTCCGACGTCACGCGCAATCCGAAGATCCGCGGCGGCCTCAACGGTGTCGCCGTCGATGCCAAGGGATTCATCTACACCGGAAACTATGGCGACGGACGCGTCTGGAAACTCACGCCCGGCGCCGATGGCCGTATCGTGAAGAGCGAGGAGATCCTCCACGCGGGCGGCCCGTCCGTCACGCCTGACGGCATGTGCGTCGATGCGGCCGGCTCCCTCTACATTGCCGACATGCGCGGCGATGCGCTCCAGCGCATACTCCCCGATGGACGCGTCGAATTCCTGCGCAAAGGCGGATTTGTGCGTCCCAGCGAACCGTGCGTGTGGAACGGCGCGGTGTACGTCGCCAACTACGGTGGCACCACGCTTGAGGTTGTACCGCTCTGCGGCAGCTGCTGCGGTCGGTGACTTTGATGGTTTACACGGCATATATGGTATAATTCGCGTCTTATGAACTCATTGGCTAAACAATTGAACAGGACGCTCGGTCCGGCGGTGGATTTTCTCTCCGCGGAGGGGCGTAGGATGTATTTTCCGTATGGTGGCATTCTCGGCCAGGGTGCCGAGGCCAAAAAGTGCGCCATAAACGCCACAATCGGCATGGCGTTCGAGGAGGACGGCTCTCCGTTGGTGATGGATTGCTTCGCCAAGAACATCAATCTCGACCGCAAGGCGTTTCTCTATGCGGGCAGTTTCGGCCAGCCTGCGCTTCGCGACGTCTGGCGCGGTTTCATGGTGCGCAAAAATCCGTCCCTCGCCGACAAGACGTTCTCGAACCCTGTCGTCACGAACGCCCTTACGCACGGACTCCGCGTCTGTGCGGAGCTGTTCGCCGACAAGGCGGACAAGGTCGTGGTACCTGATCTGTACTGGGACAACTATGCGCTCATCTTCGAGGATGCGTGCGGGTCGAAGCTTGAGACGTTCAACACCTTCAAGAAAGGCTGCTTTGACGTGGCCTCAATGAAGAACGCGCTTCTCGCCCCCGGCGACAAGAAGATCCTAATCCTCAACTTCCCGAACAACCCCACCGGATACACGGCCACAATCGAGGATGCGAAAAAGATCGTATCCACCGTGAAGTCGGTAGCGGCCAAAGGCAAGAAGATCGTAGTTGTGTTGGACGATGCGTATTTCGGTCTGGTCTATGAGAAGGGTGTGCACGAAGAGTCTCTCTTCTCCGAATTCTCGGATCTCCACAAGAACGTGCTTGCGGTCAAGCTTGACGGCACCACGAAGGAGGACTACGTCTGGGGAATGCGCGTCGGATTCATAACCTTCGCTGGCAAGGGGCTTTCAGCCGAACAGCTCAAGGCATTCGAGGCGAAGGCCGCGGGCAACGTGCGCTCCTCGATCTCCAATGCGTCGTCCATCGGCCAGGCGTTGGCGATAGCGGCGTTCAGCGATCCCAAGTACATCAACCAGAAGCGCGAGAAGTATGCGGTGCTGAAGAACCGCTACCGCGTCATCCGCGGCATCCTCAAGACGCATCCGGAATATGCCGAAACCTTTGAGCCGATGCCGTTCAATTCGGGCTATTTCATGTGCGTGAAGCCGAAGGGTGTCGATGCGGAGGCGGTTCGCCGCCATCTGATCGAGAAGTATTCCACTGGTACGATTGTTCTTTCCGGCCTTATTCGCCTTGCTTTCTCGACAATTCCCGCAAAGCAGTTGCCTGACGTGTTTGCAAATGTGGATTCTGCCGTCAGGGATCTCAAAGCGGTGCGCGTAAAGAAGTGAAGTGAAGAGGTCGATAACAGTTCTTGGTGTTGAAGCGGGTGGAATCCGTGGAATCCGTCTTGAGGAAAGCGGGGCGGACTGGAACTGTGTCGACAGCGAATTCTGGCCTATAGGCGGTGGACGGTGTGTCGAGGACGATGCGCCTAACCGAGGTGTTTCCACGCCGGACAATAATCCCCATCAAAAGGATGGCGATAGTAGGGCGGCTTGTCCCCAGGCCGCCGAGGATGAAGCCGTTATCTCCGCCGATGAGCGCTATGCCGCCACGGTGGATGCGCTGACGGATGCGGCGAAGCGCTTCGGCACGAATGAAGTCGTGCTTTCGATGCCGCTTTCGAGTCTGCTGGTCAAGGTCGCTCGCACTCCTGTCGAAGAGCGCGACAATCTGTCTGAGACGGCAGATGAGGAACTGGGTAAGGTGTCTCCTTTTCCGGACGAGACGCCTGTGACCGGAATCGAGACTGTTGCGGAGACTGATCGTGACCTTGTGACGATGTTTGCCGCATTGCCGGAGGCTTCCGCCGCAGATATCGGCGACGCGCTCGACGAGGCAAAGGTGCGGGTGCTTCGCACGGATGTCACGGCGCTAGGATGGCTTCGCAACCTCTGGCCGAGAATTGTTGGGGAGCGGCGCATTGAGGACAGCGCACCATGTCCGGATGCCTCCACGACTTCGACCCGCATTGTGGTCCTGATGGACTTTGACGATGGTTGGGATGTTGTTGTGCTGGATGATGGAGCTCCGTCTCTTCTGCGCGGACTCGGTAGCATCTCGGATCCGGCGGAGCTTGGCCGTGAGGTGACGCTTTCGCTGCTTCAGGCCGGTTCGGTCGCTGAACCGGGCGAGATCGTCGTGTTTTCAAGGCGTGAGGTCGATCCTGCCGTCGTGGAGCGGCTCGGAATGTTCGGTGCGGTGCGTGTCGAGCGAGTTGACGAGTCGGACGCGAACTGGGGCGTGGATGGAGTTGCTCTCAGGACGCAGGAGGGCGCGACGCTTGATGTCACGCCTTCGGACTGGGGCGAACTGCGCGAGGAGGCGAGATTCAGGAAGAAGCTCACAGCGTTCCTTACCGTCGCGGCGGCGGGCTGGGCGCTTGTTATGGCGGTTCTTTTCGGCGGGCCCATCGTGTACGGACAGCTGGCGGAACGGCAGAAGATGATCTGCAGACGCCACGCAAAGGCCTTCAGGGAAGTGAAGGAGATGCGCGATAAGGTGAAACTTGTCCAGCAGTATTCCGACCATGCCCGTGGAACGCTTGAGATGCTGAAGGCGGTGTCTGACCGCATGCCCGAGGGCGTCACGCTCACCAGCTTCAACTACAAGCGGGGCGAAAAGCTCTCACTCGTCGGCGAGGCGGACCAGCCCACTGTCGTCTATGACTTCAAGAACGCACTCACCGAAGCCGCGATGGTGGCGGAAGGTGCGGAGTCCGAAGGCGGCGAAGAATCGGACGTCGAGAGACTGTTCGCCGAGGTAGCGCTTACTGGTCCGTCAAAGAGCAGGAATGGGCACAGGTTTTCGATAGAGTGCCTGTTTGAATCCGCAGAGGAGGAGAGATGAGCGCAGGATCGAATCTTTCAAGGCGTGACCGAATGATTGCCGCCGTAGGTGGTGTGGTTGTGATGTATGCGTTGGCCGTGTGCGTATGGTTCATGAGTCAGGAGCAGGCATGGCGTGTAGCATCCAAGAAGTATGCCGCTGCGGTGAAGAAGACCAATTCCGAGAAGAGACTGATCTCCCAGCGAGGTAAATGGTATGATGCCTACGAGGAGGAACGCGAGAAGATGCCTGTGTTTTCCGAAGAGGCCAAGGATGTGGATACGCATTGGCTGAGCCGGATGGACGCCATCGCGCAGGCCAACAATGTCGGCATATCCCAGCGCCAGGCCGGTCAGCAGGTTGTCGCCGGCGACGTGTACGAGCAGCCGATAGACGTAAAGCGCTGGGAGGCGACGATTACGTCCCTGGTGAGGTTCATGCATGCGCTCGAGGACGAAAAGGAGGCGATGTTCGACATTCGGGAGATATCGATCAAACCGTCTTCACATAAGGGTTTTCTTTCCGGCAATTTCAAGCTCGCCTGCGCCTACATGCGTGGAGAGGCGGAGGAGTAGTTGTAAGTTAAGAGTTTAGAGTTGGGAGTTAGGAGTATAGAGATGAGAAGGTTTCTGATAGCGATGGCGCTGGTGGTTTCGGCGGAAGTGTCTTTCGCTCAGGGGTTGGTTCGCAATCGGCTTCTAAACCGGGATAGGACGCAGGGTGCCGCCGCCAAGCAGGAGGCGCAGCCTCAGATGACGCGCGAGGACCTCAAAGGCGTGCAGCGCGGCACGAACGGTGTTCCTGCCCTGGCGTTCAACCAGGCGCCGCTCGATCTCGTCCTGGAGGCGTATGCGGCTGAAGTCGGCAAGACCATCATTCCCGCTCCGGACCTTCCGAAGTCCACAATCACTTTGCGTTCTCTTGAGGGACAGACCCTTTCAAAGGCCGAGTATCTTGAAGCCATCGAGGTGACGCTTACGATGAACGGTGTCGTGCTTGAGCCCCGCGGCGAGAAGTTCCTTCGCGCACTGCCCCGCAAGACCGTCCGTACACACGGCATTGCGCTCAGGATGGACGACAAGGGCAATCTGCCCGAGCAGGGGCGCGTCGTGAGCCAAATGATCGTGTTCAAGAACATTGCGGTCGACGAGGCGCAGAAGGCGCTTGAGGGATTCAAGGCTCCCGAGGGGCTTTTTCAGGTGTTCGAGCGCACCAACGCGATTCTCGTAACCGATACGCAGGAGAACATCAACCGCATGCTTGAAGTCGTCCGTGTGATCGACATAGCCACGCCTGTTACCGAGGACGTGTTCGTGCGCCAGATCGAGTATGCCCTTGCGACGGACATCAAGGAGCATCTCGAGACGATCGTCACCGAATCGCAGAAGGACGAGAATCCGAAGAAAAGCGGTCCCAAGCAGAGCGGCGCACCCGGTTTCGGAAGCACGCAGCCGTCTTTGCGCCCGAGCCTCCTTAATCTCCGCAGGCCGGGCTCACAGCCTCAGCCTCCTGTAAACACGCCGAACGCCAACCTGATCGCCGCCGTCTCCGATGCGGACCGCGGCATGATCCGAGGAAAGGTGCTTATCGTTGCGGACGAGCGTTCCAACAAGCTTATCATCATCACGAACAAGTCGAACATGGACTTCTTCGACAAGGTGATAAAGACCCTTGACGTCGAAACGACGCCTGAGGTGCAGATCGACGTAATCCGTCTCAAGTATGCGGAGGCGGAGGATGTGGAGCAGATGCTCAACGACCTAATCGGGGCGTCCAGTTCCTCTTCCCAGAGCAAGAACAACCAGAACGCCAATACGAAGAAGGGCGGCACGGCGAACAGCAACCTTACGCGCGGCACCACGCAGACGCAGCGCAGGACCTCCAGCAATCCCACGTTCCAGAACGCAAACGCATCGCGTCTCGGCGAACTCAACAAGGACAACGTGAAGGTCCTCGCCGACAAGCGCATCAACGGCATTGTGGTCATGGCCCGCAAGGCCGATATGCGCGCAATCCGCGAAGTCATCGACAACATGGACGTCAAACTCTCCCAGGTGCTAATCGAAACGGTGATCATTGAAATTTCACTGGGCGACAATCTCAAGACGGGCATAGATTGGGTGATGGGCGGAAAAGTGGCAGAATCCGTGTTTATGAATCATGGACAGATGATCGGAGGTGGTGCGGGTACGACACAGATAGGAAGTTTTGTGGGGGCCGCCACAAATGCGGTCAATCCCATCGGCAAGGGGATCAATTACCTGATGAAGTCTGACAAATTGAATCTTGCCGCAGTCGTGGAGGCATCGAAGACCGATTCTCGCACAAAATACGTAGCCTCACCCATTGTCATGACTGTTGACAACAAGGAGGCGATAATTGAAGCCACCGCGTCTCGCCAGTTCCTTACAGGGTGGTCCGCAGTTTCTTCCAGCTATGCGGGAAGCGGGTTGCCTTCGCCAAACTATTCGGCGAAGGAGATCGGCATTACGCTTAAGATTACACCGAAGATCAATCCCAATGGCACCGTGATGCTTACGGTGGAGGAGGAGTATTCACAGGTGAGCGGAACGCAATCTATGTTGACGCCGCAAGGCTCTTCGTATACAACGCAAGACATAGATGTGCCGGTGACAAGGAAAATGTCCGCCGATATCAGTCTGGAGAACAGACAGTCTGTGATTCTGGGAGGTTTGACCACTAAAAATACGGTAGATAAGGAATCCGGTATCCCGATACTGAAAGACATCCCATGGATAGGCAAATGGCTTTTCGCAAGCGTGGAACAGGATGAACAGCGATCCGAACTTCTCATATTCATGACACCCTATGTGCTTGATGATGCCGAATCTGCGAAGGCTGAGGCTGTTCGCAGGAAAAAGGCTCTCACGGACCCCAATCCATGGGATGATAATGGCTGGTCCGCTTCGTCGCTTGCCGATCCTGTTTCGAAGAAGGAGCAGTTGCGTCGGTTCAAGGATGAATGGGAAAAGCAGGATGAGGAGCGCAGGACGAAACTTGCCATCGAAAAGGCGAAGGTTGAGCGAGCCCGCAAGCTCGAAAGCATGAGCGAGGCGGAGCGCAAGGCCTGGCTTGAGATTCACAAGGATGAACTCGAGAAAGAGGCCAAGGAAGCCTTTGAAAAGAAGGTGGAGGAGCAGAAGGATCTGAAGGAGTTCGTGGAGACGCTCAAGAAGCAGGATCTCGAAAAGGCCGAGAAGAAGCTTGACGCGGCAAAGAAGGAGATATAGTCTACTCTTCGGCTCATTTTTGCCATCCGGACATATTGATAGTCAGCAGGTGGCTATTTCAGATTTCGTATCGAAGGAAGATGACAGAGTAAGTCAGCTTATGCTTCGCCCAGATGGCTGCGTCATGCCTATGGTTCGACTTGCCTGTTTGCCGCGCAAGGGATGATTTCGCTTGAAAAAAAAAATGATTTTGGTATCCTTCAACCTGTCGTGATTTCAGGTGAAAGGTATCATATGAAAACTAGATTGTTTCTGGCGTCGGTATCAGGCGTTGCATTGCTTTTTGCGGCTGTAGAGGATTATGCCAAGCCGGACAGGAACATTGTTGTGGCAGGCGAAGAGACGATAGACGTTGCCAACCCCGAAATCCAGATTGATGTGGCATCTCAAGGCACACTCACTCTGGAGTCTCCGAAAGAGGATGTTTTCGTACGAGTGCAGGACGGAGGTTCTGCTGTCTTGAAGGGGCTCCGGAACAATACGTCTTGGCACGGAAAGGTTCAGTTATGGCTTGATGCTTCCGAAGAATGGACGCTTGAGGCGGAAAAGAATTCATCCGGTACAGTGCAGACCGTCACTGAGAATGGCAAGACGGGTGCTGTCATTGTCAGGTGGCATGACCGGCGGAAGGAGCAGACTGAGTGGCTCGGTTACAATGATCGTGACACCAACCCTAACGCCAACGGAAATATCTTTCCTGTTGCAATGCCGTATGTGGTCTCCAATGGGTGCAATGGTCTCAACTATGTTTCGCTGGGACCGTACGGATCCAGCCGACGTCTGCCCTTCATCAAGAAGATTGATGGAGTTGAACAGACCTCGGGCGGTAACGGAGACTGCAACGCCAATTATTCGCTCAACGCAAAATATGTCATAATGGTTTTTGGCAGCCAGAACGGAGGTGGCAATGCGGTAATGTCCGGAAAGAGAGGATCGGCAGATCTCTTTCCTCGCAAGACGATTTCTGCGGCGAACGAGCCAGGGCCAAGCGCAGATACCGCCATTTTTTCGGCAGATCGTGATGCCCGACTTGACGGCATGGATATTGAACCTAGCAAAACCGGGTTTAATGGTGGTTGGCAGGTGTTTTCGTTCGCACCAAACAAGAACGTGAAAGTGGACAACGAATATTTCGATGAATTGATTACCGGTATCGGATGGAATCCGTGGGGACGCTATGGTGGTCAGAATTATGCCGAGATATTGATTTTCGGTGAAATGCCGACTGATCTGGAGATAAAGTCGGCAGAACACTATCTTGCTGAAAAATGGGGCGTTTCAACGTTCCAAACGGAGAATGAAGGCGAAGTACGGCTTTTTGGCTGTGGTTCGGCGTCAATTACAAATGGGGCTGTGCGGCTTGGCGGAATGTTCAGCGGCACACTTTCGGTGGCTGAGGATGCCGAACTGATCTTGACTGACACACAGGTTGTATCGGCGACCCCCGCGCCAGGTATGACAGGCTGGTATGATCCAAGCCGTGCCGACGGTAGGTCAATCGGTCAGTCGCAGGTGGGAGATGTTTCCGTTAGCAGAATGAACAAACTGGTAAACATTGCGGCGTCGGCAGACGATGATCTTAAGTTTGATCTTAATGCTTTCAGCCGAGATCCTGCCGTAAATAACGCGGTGCGGGGATGGGGAGCGGAAATGACATGGTGCGATTATTCGACGAACCGTTTGCTCGGCACATGCAACGGAGCTACATTGCGCTTCAACGAAAATATTAACGGGGAAGAACATTGCCTTCCCGTGCGCAGCGGTTTTATGGTCCTTGACACCACTGCCGGCGGCGGCACTCCATTCCTTGATACATCGGTGTATTCAGCAAACAGTGACGTCACTTCACGGTACCTCGAGCCGCGTCACAGAACATCACCTGTTTTCAAGGTGAAAAATGACGCAAGTTTCGTGACCAATTCACCATGTTGGCTGAACGGAGTCGAAATAGAGTCCGGAGTGCGTGCATACAATGCCCGGCCTGAGCTTCTTTCGTTCAGTTTTACTCAGAATATGCCGATCCGCTGCATCGGGGCATGGCAGCAGACAAGTGCGTACACGCCAGATCCGTCGTTCGAGCTTCGTCATGGCGAGATAATCTTCTATCCGGAGGTTCTTTCAGACAAGGACCGTAAGGATACAGAAGCGTATCTGATGGCGAAATGGCTTGGCATCACGCCAACCGGTTACGGCAAGCCTCAGCAGATGACGGTGACCGGCGCCGGAACTGTAAGGGCCGCTAATGGCATGATGCGACCGAAAACGTCCGAAAGCTTCATCGGTAAATTACGGATTCCCGGAGACATATTGAGATTCTCCATTGACGCAACCTGCGATTCGCCTGTGACGGATGATATATCGCTTGCCGCCGGAGAACTTTCCACATCTGAATCCCTGACTGTCGATCTTTACTTCCCTACGCGGCCTGAATCTGGTGAGTATACCTTGATTTCGGCAAAGAAGTGGAATGTGGCATCAGTTGTGCTCGGAGATGTTTCAGGCCCATGCGGAATCGTCACGGCGAAGTACAGTGTAACCCGTACGGGGAACACCCTCATTCTCAAGGTGTGGCGTCCGGGGATGAAGGTTATCGTGCAATGAGATGTGCGGCAGTTGCGTTTCTGGCTGCAACCATTGCGGCGGATGCCTTTGGCGCAATGGTTGGAATGGCCCGTTCCGATTGGGACGGCAGTCCGATTGCATGGAAGTTTGATGAATTGCTCAGGTGCGTCTCGGCTGTTGGCGTGGACGACTGCATGCTCCTTAAAACGGAGCGTTCGGCCAGGATTGCCATGTCTGTTGATGTGATGCCAAAATCATGCCGTTCAAGAGACTGGGCAACATTCGGCATCGGTGTGACTGATGACGCAAACAACTATTGGAGGCTTTCGTTCGTGCAGGGGCCTCCGGGACGGGACGGCAAGATGGGCCGACGCTTCTTTGAACTGAGCGAAATGCGTAGCGGACGCTGGCTTGCGCAGAACCATGACCGTCTGCACTGCGCCGGAGGCCGGCAGGATGGCACTTGGAGCTATGGAGAGACGTACAACATGTCTCTGAAGCTTGAGCCAGCCTGCATACGCGGTGAGGTGAAGGACCGTTCGGGACGGATTCTGTACGTGGCAAAGTTCTCCTTCCCGAAACCGTCCGCAGACGGAACAGTGAAAGCCGTTGTGACGGGATTTCCCTCGTTTCATGCGAAAGGATTCTTTTCCGGGGTTTTCTCCGCCGTTGATGTCGAGTGTTCGGATCCGCGCCCTGTCAACCAGACGGAAAAGGCGATTCCTCCCTACGAGTCAGGAAGTTTTATTCCCTGTATGAGCGAACAATCCACAGGCTTTTTCCGTGTGATGAAATGTGATGACGGGAAATGGTGGACAATTGACCCTCTTGGCCGCAGAACCGCTCCCTTGGGCGTGAATCATGTGAGCTATCAGGGACAATGGAGTCTGCGTACGATGCGGAGCATCCACCGCGAGACGAACATGCGCAAGTTCCCCAACCGTTCGGACTGGGCGACCAATGCCGTGGCGCGGCTCAAGGATTGGGGATTCAACATGCTTGGCGGCGGTAGTGATTCCGATCTGAAATACAGAGGGCTGTCCCATGCGTTCACTCTTGCCATGGGTGAGACGGTTTGTCGCGATGGAGTGCCGGGAGAGTTTTTCATATGCCCGAACGAACATCGTCCATGCACTTCATTCCCAAATGTATTTCATCCTGACTTCGAGGTCTGGTGCGATTATGTCGCGCGCAAGAAGTGTGCGCCTAATAGGAATGATCCGTGGCTTATCGGATATTTCATCGACAATGAACTTGCCTGGTGGGGACGCGGCATGCTTGATGTCGGACTGTATGATTCGGTCGCAAAACTGCCCGCAGGGCATTCGGCACGGAAGGTACAGATGAGATTTCTCGCCGAGCGCGGCATTGGCGGCAATGTGCCGGTGTCGGTGAAACTTGATTTTCTCAGGCTTGCGGCGGAGCGGTATTTCTCCATGACATCGGCCGCAATCCGCCGTGCCGACCCCAACCACCTTGTTCTAGGCGCGAGGTTTGCGGGGGTTCGTGGTGCACACCCTGTTGTGTGGGAGGTGGCTGGAAAATACTGCGATGTAGTTACGCTCAATTGCTATCCGTGGGCGGATCTTGACCGCAACGTTGTGAGGATGGGCAGATCTCCTGATTCGGAACGGCTCAGCGAAACGTTTGAACGGCTTCACAAACTCACCCGCCGTCCTCTTCTTGTGACAGAATGGAGTTTTCCCGCTCTCGATACGGGGCGGCCCTGCTCCCATGGTGCAGGACAGCGATTCCGGACGCAGTCGCTTCGTGCACAGGCCTCTGAGCTTTTCGCAAAAACTCTGCTTTCGTTGCCGTATGTGCTTGGCTATGATTATTTCATGTGGGTGGACCAGCCCGCCGCCGGATTGAGCGATGCATTCCCAGAGGATTGCAATTACGGACTTCTCAGCGAAGAAGGCATTCCGTACCGCGAGTTGACGGCGATGTTTGCGAGATTGCACAGGAATATAGGTGCGTTGCGGAATGCAGGCTTGCCAAAGGAACGGAAGATATCTCCTGCACCTGCGGTTCTTGCGTCGGAGGCGGAGCGCAGGATTGGCGTCTGTTATGATGCAGAGTATGTTCGCAATGGAGATCGGTATGCGATTTCCACACCAGGCGGACTTGTTCTTGAAGGGGGTGTCGGTGGGAAGAATATCTTTGACAGCGTTAAGGTGAACGGATCTGATCTGGGGCGTTTTACCATGATGCTGTGCGACAAGGTGCGCGGAAATTCCCGGTGGCGAAACCTGTCAAAGGTTGTGTCCGTAGATTGGAAGGATGGCGCACTTGCGGTTGCGGCGGAAGGTGGATCGGGCGCAGCGCGTTTTTCGTTTACGTGCAGGATTGTTCCGGTCGCGGGCAGGAACTGGTTTCTTTGTGAACTGGTCAAGGTTGCCAATCTGGGTTCATCGCAGATGGACATGCCTTCTTTCCTGTTTCGCCAGTATGTGAAGTATGCGGAGGACAAATCGAAAGTCATGGAGTTCAAGAGCGCGCCAGATCTGTGGCAGGCTCCGGATGCAGATGCATGGTTCAGAAAATCTGACAATGCGTTTTTCGGTGGCTTCACACGTGCCGGCACTGTGGTGCGCTTCCAGTATTTCACATCTGCAGGCGGACGTGTTCAACATCCGGACGCACAGTTTGAACCTCGTGATCTGCTGCTTTTGAAGCCGGGTAATTGCTTTGATCCGAAAGGTTCAGTGTGGATGGTTGCGGTCTGCGGATCGAAAGGTGGTCGCAAAGCATGGAACGCCGCTGTCGATGAACTTGCGCAGACATGCGAGCAGGATACGAGGAAACATGAAAGAAACCAGGGGCAACCTTAATCTTTCCAACCTGTTTGTCAATGAGCTTTGCTGTTTTATTTAATAAGGTTGAATTTAAATTCGGCCTTGATAGCAGCGGTGAGGCATGGTATCCACACGTATTCGCAGTGCCAACGTAGAGAGAGGAATTTGTATGGTTGCGATGGAAACTGGCATTACTATTAAGCGACGATTCCTCGGCAATCTTCCTTGCACAACCGACGAAAATGGGCATTCACTTATGCGTCAACTGCCGACTCGCCGATAATCGCCCTTGTATGACCGATGGGGGATGGTGTCTTCGGATATCCTGAGCGCAAGTACGGCGGCAAGATCAAGAAACGTC
>SUVZ01000525.1 GCA_015061765.1 Lentisphaerota bacterium | reverse complement strand
TTACTGGACGCGGAAGTGCAACGGAGAGAAGACGTGGTGGGCGAAGGCGCCTGTCGAAAATCCGCTTGCGGAGCCGGTGGACGGAACGGAGAGCTATGGGGCCTTCGAGTCGGCGGCAACTCCTCAGATGAAGATGCTCGCCTACTTTGATCCAATCAACTTTGCTCCGCGCGCGAAATGCCCCGCCTATTTCAATGGCGGGCTGGTCGATCCCTCCTCGCCCGCCTATTCAACTTACGCGGCGTTCCTTCGCTGGGGGGAAAAGGATAAGACGTTTGTTGCCGTTCCCAACCACGGCCACGACTGGTGGGCGGCTTTTGACCGTGCGGCTTATCGCTGGCTTGAGAAGATCTTGAAAGCAAAGGTAAAATGAGAATGTGGTTTGGAATTTGAGGAGAGGGATTGTTGCTGCGAATGGGGGGCGGACGCATGGAATGCGTCCGTCAGGACGAAGGGGTGGTGTGATGCAGGGTGTTTTTGGGGCGCGGGATTGCTTGGTTTTATCAGGGTGCGTGGCTATCGCTTTGAGGTATGGCGGAATGTCGGCTATTTGCCGTTTTTGAAAATACCGACATTTGCGTGTGTCGCGATGACGCATAAAGGAAGTATGATATAATGTTGGTGCTTTTGTCGAAGGGGTGTTTCCAAAAAAACAGAAAGCGAGACTAATATGAAATTGGAACTGTCTAGGTTGACAAAAAATAAAATCGACTATTTTGTGGTGTGCGTAAATGATTTTGCGGACATGTATGGGATGTCGTATGTTGAAGCTTTCGATTATCTAAAAAAACATAAAGGGCTTGCTTTTCTTTCTGAACATTATGACATTGAACATACGTATTCAGTTGAAGAGACTATTGCAGACCTTAAGCAAGTGTGTGAACGGAATGGTGGGAGAGCGGCATGATTTTATATCACGGTTCAAATGTTGCATTCAAATCGATTGATCTTGCAAAAGGTATGCCATCGAAGGATTTTGGTCGTGGTTTTTATGCAACAGATTCGCTCGATTGTGCTGAGAAAACGGCCAGGCAACGAGTTGCGCGGCTCGGTGGTTTACCAAAAGTGATGGTATATGATTGCGATGAATCGCAATTGGCTTTGTTGCAATCACGCATTTTCCTCCATCCGTGTGCGGAGTGGGCGTTGTTTGTAAGAGCCAATCGCCGAAATGAATTCATTTCGGCAGACCATAATCGCGACAATCGGTATGACGTTGTTAAAGGGCCAATAGCCAATGACAAACTGTCTCTTTTATTTCGGCTATACGAGCGTGACATAATAACGGTTGATGAGTTTGCTCAAAGAATGCAGTTCTCAGAACTTTACACGCAGTATTCCTTCCATACTGAACGTTCTATTGAGACGCTTCGTTTTCTGGAGGTGCGAGATGTCGTATGAGCAGAAACAGTTGATTGAGTTTGCAATCCAAGATCTCGTTGCGGAAATCGTAAGAACTGAAAACATTTCGCCAGAATCGGCAATGGATTTACTGTACCATTCGGATTTCTTTTCTCAGCTTACAAGGTCGGCTACAGGGCTGTATCGGGAGGGCGCAGAATATCTTTACCATTGTTTTAAGAATACTATGGTTGATTGTTAGTTCGGACGCATGGAATGCGTCCGTCAGGACGAAGGGGTGGTGTGATGCAGGGCTTGGGGTGGTGTGTGTGATCCAGGATTTTGGGGCAGGGGATATATTGTGTGATGCCGTCACGTAATTCCGTCAAGTAAATTATGTGATGAAAGTTGCCAACCTTTTATCGCTTTAGGGGTACTGTTAATTATATAGAGGTATGTGAATAAATGAGAATTCAGTTCGGAACAATTCTCGCAGCAGGGTTGGCGCTTGCTGCGCATGGAGGGAATGAGATATCCTTTGATTCTCCTGTTTCGGGATGGGAAAGGGAATACAAGGGAGAAGGCTTTTCCCTGAAGGACTGGTGGATGGGTCCGGAAGTGAAGGGCGAGGCTTCATGGGCGACGGAGTCGCTGCCGGTAGGCAACGGCTGGTTCGGCGCAAGCATTTTCGGCTGGATTTCAGAAGAACGCGTGCAGATCACCCACAAGGCGCTGTATCTCGATCCCGTCTGGCCGGACGCTTCGCAGCGAGGTGTGGCCACATTGACTAATACCGAGGAATTGAAGACTCTGCCGAAACTCACCGATGCTCTGGAGCTGAGGCTGTCATTCCCCCACGTTCACAGTGAAGCAAAGGATTACCGCCGCTCGCTTTCGATAGATGATGCGGTCGCGACCGTGGAATATTCCGTTGGAGATGTCCGTTTCCGCCGCGAGTATTTCGCTTCATATCCTGATCGTGTGCTTGTTGCGCATCTTTCCGCAGACCGGGCCGGAGCGCTTGCGTTCGCGGTCCGGGCCGAGAACCCCTATCTTATGGAACAGCGCACGGGGTCCGTCGCGGTGAAGGACGGAGGTATTTCCGCTGACCAGCATTTTGCGGCATTCAATCTTGATTTTGCCGCCCGCATATGTGTCTCCACGGATGGTGCGCTCGCGTCGGACGGCAAATCGCTTCGTGTGAGCGGGGCGACAGATGCGACTGTTGTTCTTTCCTGTGACACGAACTGGCGGTTTGATCCTGAAATAATGCTTGAGGGCGTATGCAGACGGGATCCTCTGCTGCGTTGGCGCGTGGATGGTATTGTTGACGCGGCCGTTTCCAATGGCTATGCATTGTTGAAAAAACGGCACCTTGATGACTATCATGGTTTGTACAGGCGCGTGGAGTTCGATCTTGATGATGCCGGACGGGACTTTTCAGGCGTGGGGCGTATGTTTCAGTACGGACGCTATCTGCTGATTGCGAGTTCACGGCCAGGGACGATGCCCAACAATCTGCAAGGTACATGGAATGCGTTGCCTCAGGCGCCTTGGGCCGGAGGGCTTTGGATGAACGTAAACGAGCAGATGAACTATTGGCCTGCGTTCAGCTGCAATCTTGCCGAATGTTTCGAGC
>SUVZ01000524.1 GCA_015061765.1 Lentisphaerota bacterium | reverse complement strand
ACGGCGATTGTCGCCTTGCGGAACCCTCCGTTGAGAGCGACAAGCGCAAGCCCCATTCCGCCGCCCTGACTTCCGCCGGAGTATATGAAATCGTCCCTCTTCACCTCCGGGCGGCGCTTAAGCCAGTTCACGGCGCGGTTGATGGCGAGAATCGCGCCATAGTAGAAATACTCCTCGCGGCTGGCGGCGATACCGGTGCGCGTATAGCGCGGCGCCAGCACGGGATAGAGCTTCGAATAGTGGTCGTCCTCCACCTTCTGGAGCGCATTATGCTCGGGACCGCGTTTCGCCGCCCCCGGCACCGGACGGTAGTAATGCACGTTCATGAGCAGCCCCACGGTAGAGGCGTCCCCGATGGACGTTGTGCCCATCGACGGACCTGCGCCCGGCACATGGACCCGCACGGGGAACGGCCCCTTGGAGAGGTCCTTCGGTTCCTTGAGGAACCCGTACACGGTCCTTCCGCGCGGATCGCTCAGCGAAAGCATGTACACGTCGCATCCGTTGGTGGACATGGACGGCAGAAGCTCCAGCTTCACGTCCTCAGGAACCTCACGGTCATAGCGTGCGATCGCATCACGCCAGAACTTCTCGAAATCTGCGGGCCGCTCATCGCCGCCCGTGATGAGTTCCTTCGAAAAGACCGCGCCCCAGCGTTTCACGTGCTTGCCGCACTTGACTGTAAGGAGCAGGAACCCCGGAATGTCGCGTCCGCCCTTCACCGTAAACTGCCGCTGCTTTGAAAGATCAACCTTGAATTCCGACAGCACCTTGTCGCCGAAATTGTCGAGGCGCACCTTTGCAATGCCGGACGTGAGCGACGAGCGCACGGTGAACACGGCTTCGTCGCCGCAGCGGTAGTTGGAGTCCGGATCGTCGCACCACACGGAGAACGGCGCAATGCCCGACTTCACGTTCTCTATCTTGAGGGAGTCGATGTTCTTCGCGATCGGCTCGCCGCGCGACGGATTCTTCATCTCGCAGTTGCGGAGCGCTATGTTCTTCGGCGGGCATGCCGGATCGCCGCGCAGCTCGTAGGCGTACCATCCTTCATCGCACACCACATTTTCAACCGTCACGTTTTCTATCGGAGTGTACACGATTTCAGGATTCGTGGGCTTGTCGCGCCTCAGCCACTGGTAGTCCGGCATGATCTCGAAGATCGAACACTTCGCGCGCGCCGCCGTGACGTTGCGCACCGTGATGTTGCGGGCGTAGCCGCCGCGCGCCGCGTTAGTCTTGATGAACAGCACGCGCCAAACCTCACCTTCCACACGGCAGTTTTCAAGCGTGATATTCTCAATACCGCCTGAAAGTTCACTGCCTATGCCGAGAAGCGTATGGCCGTTCACGACCGTGCAGTTTCTGATCGTGATGTCCTTTGTGGGCCTGGCGCGGCGACGGCCGTCGGCGTTCTTGCCGCTCTTCATGCAGAAACCGTCGTCCCCCTGGTCAAGGCGGCAATTCTCAATCAACGCGCGTTGCACAGAATCGAGGTCGATACCGTCGGTGTTAGGGCCATCGCACCGCAAATCAAGATTGCGAATCGTCACGTCATCCGTGCAAAGCAAATGAATCGTCCAGTTCGGGGAATTTCTTACACGGAATCCTTCAAAACGGACATTTCCGCAATCTTTGAACTGGAAGAAACGCGGACGCGGAATCTTCTTGCTGAAAGCCTCGCCGTGCCAATAGTCGACCTTCGCCTCGAAAGTACCCGCACCCGTCACCGACACATTGGTCGCTCCGACAGCCATGACCAGCGCTCTCGCGTCAGGATACAGTGAAGGATCGTCGGAGAAAACGAGTCGTGCACCATCCTCAAGATGCAGTTCGACACCGCTTCCAAGAGTCAGCGGACCGGTCGTCCATTCTCCGGCAGGAACAACGACGCGCCCGCCGCCGGCTTTCGCCGCCGCATCAAGCTTCGGCTGCAGTTCAATCGGCGCGGCCGCCGCTGCCGAAAACAATCCAAAAACAAAAAACAGAATATTATTTTTCATGATCAACGCACACCTATTTTAAGATTCCTGATTCTTCCGGCGAAGAATTCGCCGCCTTTAGCGCCGCCGCCGACAGCGGTGTACAAGGGATAGAAAAGATCGCCGGAAACCGGCATCGCCTCTCCGCGCACTCCGTCGACCTCCACATGGGCCGTCCTCTGGTCGCACACGAGCTTGACCTTCTGCCACTTGCCCGCTGCAATCTCCGGACCTTTCACGGTGACGGAAGCGGCTCTTCCCGACACTCGCATGAACTTGTTGCGCAGGAAGAAGTGAGCGTACACCCGACCGTCGGCGACATATATCGATGCGCTGGTCGTCCCGGTAAACACGAGATACTGCTTGCGCTTCACATCGTCCGGATTGACCTCCATCTCCAGTTCGAAGCCGGCATGCACCGGCCATATCTGCTGCGGAAGGCTCACATATGAGCATCCGGAGAACTTGAGCGCCCACGAGCCGTCCTGCTCCTTCACAAAATCCGGCGAACTCTTTTCCCAGTTCGGCGTCTTGACGTTCAACGCAAGCACCGCACTGTTGCCGTAGCCGGTCTCACCCTGACCGAAACCGGTGACGAGCGGCACATTGCCGCCGAGGATGCCCCAGAGATTGCGGCCTCCCGGACACGGTATCACGGAACCGCGCGAGGGCGCGAACTCGTATCTGACGTCGAGGAAGCGCGAAGCGTCGGCGGAAATCTCGGAGACCTTTTCGGAGTCGCGTTCAAACACATGGAACTTCACCCTCTTGCCCGAAGCCTCGCCGAGAACGAACGGCTTGGAACGCCAGACCCTGTATTTCTCGTCGATGGTCTCGAGGCGCAGAATGGAATTCGGCAGACCCGGCTTCAGGCGGAAAGAGAAATCGGCCGACTTCACCATCTGCGGATCAGGTATGCGTTCCTGCGAAAGGTAGCGCGTAAAGACAAGGTTGGCACCCTTCTTCCCCGGCAAACCGACAACTTCGTCGCGCTCAAGATC
>SUVZ01000033.1 GCA_015061765.1 Lentisphaerota bacterium | reverse complement strand
GAGATAAATAGATGGGATAGGATTTCGTCCGCTCCGTAATCTTGAGAATCAGTCCAAACCATGTTCTCATTGATTCGTAGCCTCATTTGAAGCGGGAGAATTATTCGAAGTGAATTCTCATTTTGGGCAACATGCTTCGCGCCTGGATTTGGATGGAGGGACGTGTGAGACAGGTGAGACTTGTAGGACTAACGATTGCTTGAATTTGGCAGGTTGGATAGGCGAGGTATCGGCAATGCTAAATTCTGCGAATTGTTCGAATCCTAGCCGTGTCATGAAATTGCCAATTTCGCGCCTATCATTATCGACGCAAAGATGATACAATATTGACGCTTTTTGACGGAGAAATTATGTCTTCAAATGAAAGCGAGGGTAATTTTATGTCAGTACCAACTGTAACATCGAACTTTGCGGTCCGCGTCGAGAAGGAGCCGCGATGAGAAGGAAGCGAAAGTAGAGGAAGGAGAATTGACCGTTGCTCCAATAACTTATGCGGAGTTGGCGTCAGCGTTAAACGGCGACAGAGCGATATGGCGCTTGATTGACGTATTAAATATCGTATGGATTTTTTGATATGGGCTCGGCTAAACACAATGAGATAACCGAAAGATTGAGACGGGAAATCCTGTCCGGTAAATTTAGGGACGGGGGTGAGTTTCCGTCAGGAGGTCAGTTGGCGGAACGTTTCGGGGTGAGCCGTCCCACAATCAATCGTGTGATGCTCGATTTGCGCAATGAGGGTCTTGTCGCCACCGGTTCTGGAAGGCTTCCAAGGCTTACCCGGTTCGCCCAGCATGCTACCGGAACGTTGGGCATAATCCATCCGGGATTCCAGTACGGGGATGTCATGTCGAGAATCTGCAAGTCGCTTTTTCATCACGGCGAACGGCAGGGGTGGGATATCGTATTGATTGAAATGGTTGAGAAATCCCCGGAAAAACGCCTTGAGGAACTTATTCGGACAATCCACAGATTCTCTGAGGAGAGAGTGTCGGGATTGTTCCTTCAACCGTTTGAATATCTTGGCAAGAAGAATGCTCCTGTCCGAAATTTCTGGAAGGAACTTTCAGAATGCAATATGCCGGTTGTGCTGTTTGACTACAATCCGCAACGGAATGACGGCTGTCCGCAGTATGATCTCATCTCAATGGACAATGTCTCGGCAGGAGCTGGATTGGGGCGCTACTTGATTGCACGAGGCGCGGAAAAGCTGACGTTCCTGCTAAAGCCGGGATCGCCTCCTTCGGTGGTTAACCGTATGCGCGGAGTTGCAAGTGCAGTGGTGGAATCGGGGATGGGCTGGTCGGAAAAAGACAATGTGCTCGTCTGTGAACCTGATGACAGAATGGCTGTCTCTCGCTTCCTGCGTACGCGCAGTCCTGATGTGATCGTTTGCGGTAATGATATGATCGCCGTCAGGTTGCATGAAGTGCTTTCTTCGCTTGGTCGAGCCGGTGCCGTGCGGCTTGCGGGTTTCGACAATCAACCGCAGGCCGAGGAGCTTGGAATCGCGAGCGTTGCGCAACCTTGTGAAGAGATTGCGTCAATCGCACTCCAGACACTGCTTGCAAGACTGCACAACCCTGCATTACCAGTTCATACAGTGCTTGTTCCTGATCGAGGCATCGTTGTTTAATAGTGAGCCAGATCTGCTTTCAGACAGGGTCTGTTTTATAACCTGTTTTTACAGGTTGGATGTTTGCGTGGCAGTATGGTACAATCGCGGTCAAACGGAACAACCATTGGTTCGGTACGTTGAACTGAAATCAGAAAGAGGTAAAAATGAAAATGGAGAAAAAAACAATCTGCGGATCCATTCTGACCATTTGCACCATCGGGTTTTGTCGGTTGTGCGGCGCAACGGATGTCACAGTGTCTGTGGAAGGGTTTCTGCAGACCTCAGATGCGATCACAAACAGGATTGTGGTTGAAAGTGTGCCTTTGAGCGAAGCTTTCCCTCTTGAAGAATCGGCCTATCCTGCATTCTGGTTCGACTGTACACAGACCAATGGTTGGGAGATATCTGAAGACGGCAAGGTTTCGAAAATTCCGTCGCTCTCCGGCTCCCGTTATTTAACGACAACGGAATTTACTTCCTGGACAGGCTGGGCGGACGGAACAAAACCTCCTTTGCCGCCGGATTTCTTGCCGTCCGATGAAACATTGGGCGGCATGCCGTCTCTTGATTTCGGTGAATTGGGATCGTTGAAGGCGATGATGTTCGATCCGCATGAATATCCATCCGGCGCCAAAACGAACATACTCCATAACATAGGTTCTATTGTCGCCGTATGGGGCTCTCAGAACAGCGGTGGATGGATTCTTGGCGGCGGCCCCAATACCTGGACTGGAAATACAGGGGCAAGCTATGCCTGGCATCGGAGACCGAGTTATGTTCGCGGAAACAACCAGTTCGATTACGATTCGCCTCTCATTTATGGATTTGGCTACGCAAATCCATTCAATAGAGGTGTACGTCATGACGGCATATTGACAGATTCATATGCAATTGGATTCAATCGGGCATGGGAAGTGATTGCGCTACCGGCACAGGATGCAACGGCTGCAGCAAGCGGACTTGGATTAGGGGATACTCGAAGAGAAAAATATTGGTATTCCGGCGGCATGAAGGTCGCTGAGCTTATGATTTTCGACAGGGTGCTTTCCGCAGGGGAGATTGTCGAGCTTGAGGTGTGGTTGCAGAAAAAATGGTTCAACCGTACGGTTGAGGGTCGCGGCGGAAACGCCCGCATATCGCGACTTTTTTCCCGCACATCCGGGAGCGACGGCGCAAAGACGGTTCTTGAAGTTCCGGAAGGCGAGACACTTTCCGTCGGACGCTTGGAAGGCGCCCGTGGCATCGGCGCCGCCGTTGTGAAGAGAGGAGCCGGTACTCTTTCCATAAAGGAGGCCTCCGGCTATGCAGGCACTTTGCGCATGGCTGGCGGAAATCTGGAATTCTCCAAACGTCCAATTCCGTCGCTTTCTGAGCTCCCTGAACGATATCTCCATTTTGATGCGACTGATGAATCGAAATGTACTACGGTGACGCGCAATGATGAGGAATATCTGACCCGTTGGCATGATCTTGCCGGCGGTGAAGTGGCGAAATTCAAGGTGTTCCTTTCTCAGGAGACGGAGGCATTCCAGCCGAATCTGCTTCGTAACGCGCTCGGCGAAGGCCTTCATATGGTTGACTTCCGGGGTGTCGCTGACGGGGCTTGCATGAAGTTCAAGAAAGGAGCCGTCGAATCGGCGACAGATGCCACCCTTGGTTCAATCTCTACGGTCATCGCGGTCGTTGGATCCCAACGGGGCGGAGGACGTGTGGCCTTGTTGGGGCACAACGCTTTCCACCGTGCCGTCAGCGATTACAATTCATCGACCTACGGGTTTAAACAACCCATCTTGAATTCGCGCACGTTCAACTCGGCGCAAGGCATTTCGGCGACAAATGGAATTGCCTGGATAGACGGGCTCAAGAAGGGCTCGGCGGAAGGGTTCGATACCCCGGGATATCAGGTGGTCGCATTGAAGGTTCCCGGCGGCGAGGTCAACTGGTTCGGAGCCGCGAATGACGGTACCGCCGCCGGTGGATTCCGGGTCGGCGAGGTTTTCATCTACAACCGGCTTCTTTCAGACCGCGAAATCGAGGATGTACAGGCGTACCTGATGAACCGCTGGTTCGCCCGCGAGGCTCCGGGGTATGTGAAAGCCGCTGCACGGGCTTCCATTCCCGATGTGCAGAATATAGAAGTGCTTGAGCCCTCCGCCGTCAAGGTGGGGAAGAATGTGCAGATGTGCATAGAAAGCCTTCTATCCCCTGCAAAGCTTACGGTGTCCGGATCCGGTACCGTTGCAGTACAGACGGTTTCAGCCTCCGGAGAGGTCTCTTTGGCAGACGGCACGATAAGGATCGTAGATGCTCCGGAGACGGGACTCTCGCAACTTGCTCCCGGTGCGGTCCTGCACCTCGACGCGGCGGATGCGTCCAGTATAGAGACGGTTGAAGTGAACGGGACGAATTTTGTCAAACGCTGGCATTCAAAGGATTTTCTCAACGCAGCTTATCTCTCCGATAAATATGCCGCATACCGACCGCACCTGAACAGCGAGAAGGCGGTGAACGGATGCCCGATTGTAGATTTTGGCGGTCCGTACAGGTATGGCGCACCGTTCCTGTCTCTTGAAAAACAGATTGATTCCATGCGGGATGTATATGTCGTTATGGATGGAGAATACGGAGGCGGATTTCTGTTTGGTTCGAGAGGTGGAATCAGCAACGACTTCGCCGGGAATGTCCGTCCGACTCCGGAGGTGTCCGGCGACTTCTTTCCTGATATCTGGGCTTCGCCGTATAAACTGCTGACGGGGACTTATTCCAAAATGTTCACATCGGGAGGCTCCGTGCTGACGAACGGTGTCGTGGTGAATCCGACAGTTGCCGCTTTCCCGCGTTCCGCATCGCTTGTCGAATACCATGCAAAAGGAGCCGCGACCGGATCATGGATCGGGGCCGACAAGCCGACGCAGTATGCGGGCGGTTTCCGGATAGCGGAACTTGTAGTCTACGACCGTACGCTTTCTCCGCGCGAGCGGGTGGCGACGCGCAACTACCTTATGGCGAAATGGTTCAATGCCGAAGCGCAGAGCCTTCCGGACGATGCGTCCGAATCGTCGATAGGATCCGTTTCCGGGTCCGGAACTCTGGTGAAGGATGATGCCGGCGTGTTGTCGGTCGGTGACTTCGGTTCGTTCACCGGTACGGTGTCGGTCGCTTCCGGAACACTGACGCTGTCCCGACCGCAGGCGGAAGCCGAACCGCGTCTGGCGACGCAAGGGCGCATAGCCCATTTCGACGCTTCTGACGCTTCTTCAGTCACCGCGGTCGAAATGGATGGCTATGCCGGATTTTCCGAATGGCGCAGCAAGGTCGGCTCCTGGAAAGCCGTTCCGCTTTCGAAATATCTCCCGGAACATGCGACCGGAACGGCGCGTCTTATGAGAAAGTCTCTGAACGGACTAGACACATTCTTTCTGGACGGAGCCTCGTCACCGATGCTCTTTGAGGGTTCGTCGGGAATCACAAATGACATTTCCGGCATACGCACGGTGTTCTGGGTGATTGGTACGGTCAACAATACGACCGGCGGATTTATTCTCGGCGGAGGTGTTCCGAAGAGAGGCGGGACGTTGGACCCTTGGATGGGGCCTGATGCCAGAAAGTCAAATCCCGCCGCACCGATTATTTATGAGGGCATCGCGTCCGGATATGTGGCATATGACAACTACTGCGTGTGGCATTTGGATGGAAATGTGATTCATTCGTATGAAAATGGCTATAAGGCCAACACTTGGCATGTTATGAATATGTCGTTCAAGGATACGGTCGCTACGTCTCCGACAGCAAGCGGTTTCGCGTTTGACAGCCGTATAATGACGCAGGTGAACGGGTGGAACGATTTCAAGAAATATTCAGGGAACCAGAATCTGGCCGAAGTCATTTTCTATGACCGTGTGTTGAGTGAGCAGGAGAGGAAGGAGACTGAGGCCTATCTTCAGATCAAATGGGGGCTCCGTTCAGGGAAGCCAGATCATGCGGTGTTCAATATCGCGGAAGGGGCGACACTCGACCTTGGCGGAGCGGAGCATGAACTTCCATCCGTCTGCGGACCGGGCGTTATCGCCAATGGCTCGCTCGCGGTTTCAAAACTGACTGCAGACGCCGCTGTGAGTGAGATCCCGACTCTGGATGGAGAGGTGGCGCTGAAAGGTCCCGTCATTGTTGATCTCAAGAACATAACGCCGACGACATCTGAGATTCCCATTTTGCGTGCGGCATCCGTTTCCGGAAATCTCAAAAATGTTGTCTTTGAAGGGGACGGCATGCCGTCTGTCAGCCGTATGCGGTTGTGCTTCTCGAACGGATTGCTCTTTGTGAAGATACTTAATTCCGGATTCTCGGTCATACTTCGGTAAAGGGAGGCAAACTTAGTTATGAACAGATTGATTATTGTGTCGGCGGTTTGCCTGACCGCAGTTCAGGGCGCTATTGCGACGCATGAGATTGCGGTTGAAGGGCCGCTCCCGCATGCTGAAGAGGGGCTGATAATCGGAAATGGAGACTTGAGCTGTTCCATATATCAGGAGGGCGATGAAACCGTGTTCCGCCTCGGCAAAGGTGACGTATGGGATCGTCGTGTGGATTACTCCACATCGCCCAAGCCTCCGACGCACGACGAGTTCGTGCGAGGGCTTCTGGATGACGGATGGCGCGCGACCGGTTATTTCGGGAAGAGCAAGAAGGTGACTGCGACCAGAAATCTGGAGCGTGCAAAGGAACTGCTGACCGGTGCCGGTCACACCACATCGGATTTTCCGTATCCGTGTCCGAAGCCCACGGGCGAACTGCGCATGCGTTTCCCGCTGGATGCTGTCCGCCCGGCAGTTATCAGGCAGCGAGTGGTCATAGAGGAGAACCGGTATCTGCTTGATGTTTCATGGAAGAGTGGGGAACGGCTTTCTGTTGAGGCTGTGATACCGCCTGGCGCTAATGTCCTTTCTTTGAAATGGAAAATCGACGGATGGGACCCGAAACGCTACACATATCCGCGTCCGCCGGTGACATTTGCCGTGCGCCGTCGCGCCGATGTCACGCCGCAGGCATATTCCGCCGGGTTGATTGTGGATCACAGTTTCTGGAACATGGAAGGCCATTCCAAAAACAGCACCGCGCTTCCGCCGCCAGTCACCCGCAAGCTTTCTGACGGCCGTCAGGCCGTCGAGCAAGCCTTTCCTGCGGATCCTACGTTCCCCGACGGATTTACGTGCCGTCTGACGGCGATGCATGAACCGGCCTGCTGGATATTTGCCAAAGGTGGCGGCGACGAGCCTGTGCGTGACGCGAACATCATAGTTAATCCCGACAGTAAAACCGCGTCGGGCGTAATGTCTGTCGCGGTGACGACAAGTAGCGACAAGTCGCTTGATGCCGCCCTTTCGAAGCCGCATGACGGCTATGTCGCCGCAACTCGCGCCGCTGCCGCAAATGCATGGGCTCTTTCAGGCGTATCGTTTCCGGATGACAAGGCCCTTGAAGACCTCTGGTATGCGACATACCATGTGCGCCGTTGCGTGCTTCGCTCCGGGACTGTGCCGCCTGGTCTGTTCCTGCCGTCCACCGTCCGGGAATATTCGCTGTGGCACGGAGACTATCACGGCAACTACAATTTCCAGTCCATCTATTGGGGCGGGTTCGAGGCCAACCGCCTTGATGAAATGCGCACCTGCCTTGACTGTACGCAGTACTTTCTGCAGGCCGGTCGCCTAAGGGCTGAAAAATACTATGGTATGCGTGGAGCATTCTGTCCGCTGCAGGGATTTCCGATAAAGACCGTTGAGGATTATTCAGCTGGTCTTCCGTTCGGACGCATGACATACATGACAGGGTGGATGGCTGTTCCTCATTGGCAATATTATCTCTATACTCTTGATCGCGAGTTTCTCAAGAATACAGGATATCCGGCTATCCGCGACTGTGCGCTTTTCTGTCTGGACTTTCTGAAGAAAGCTCCATCGAAAGATCTGCCGCCGGATTTGAACGACGGATTGTATCATGCATTTCCGTCAATAGACGAGGAAGGACCCATCCGTTCACTGAAGGATGTGACCGATGGCCCCGAAGTGATCGCATTCACCCGTTATGCGCTGACGGCGGCAATACAGGCTTCAAAAGTTCTTGATGTCGATGCGGAGCTTCGCGCACAGTGGACGGACCGCCTGGACAATCTTGCCGGAGTCCGGCGCGACCTGAAGGGATATGCGCATCACTGCTATTTTGTGAATTCGCCGGAGTTTGGTTATGACACTCCGGTTCCGGTCAAGCCGGAGGAATGGAAGGGTGAGAAGAAAAAGTTTAAACCCGACTGCTATTTCGGATGCACGATCCGCAAGCGTATCATGGCGATACGCTGCAACAGGTTCAATCCCGGTCGGGATTTCGATGAATACCGCAAAAAGCTTGACTTGTGGGCGCATCCCAATGGCCTTGTCTGGGGAATGGCGCTTCAGATATGGGGGCGTGCGGGCGGTTGGACTGAAACGCTTTCGTGCATGGCTCCGCTTCAGGAGATGATGCTTCAGAGCTGGGATGGGGCAATCAGGCTTTTTCCGTTCTGGCCCAAAGAACGTATGGCGTCGTTCCGCACATTCCGTGCGCAGGGGGCGTTCCTCGTTTCTGCGGCGTGGCGCGATGGAGGTGTGCGTGATGTTGAGATCATATCCGAAAAGGGGGCTCTTTGCCGGATACACGGCGATTGGTCGGTGACCGATGCAAAAACCGGGTTCCTTGTCGATACTTCGCGTGATGAATTCGGACGCTTGTGTTTCAAGACCGTGGCCGGCGGTAAGTACCGGCTTGAAGAAAGGAAAGAAAGATGAAAAGACGTGATTTTGTGAAGACAGCGGCAGCTTCGGCATGCAGTGTTTTCCTTCCGGACAGCATCAAGGCATCTGCGCCCTGTGAAAAGATGATATGGGCCACATTCGCGGAAATAAGCGGAAACTGCGGATGCCACAAGGATTGGCTTACGAAAGTGACATGCGCTGATGCCGTTTGGCGCAGGTTCACCGACGATGCCGCCGCGTCAGGGGCGAATGCCGTCGTTATCCGCATTGGAGACGGCATGGTGTTTCCAAGTCACCCGGAGCTGGCCATTGAAGGATCCTGGAGTGTAGCGAAAATGAAGGCGGAGCTGAAACGTCTGCGCGGCATTGGTCTTGAGCCGATCCCGAAACTCAATTTCTCGGCCGCGCACGACAACTGGCTTCATGACTACAATTTCATGGTGTCTTCGAAGACGTATCTGAGTGTCGTATCCGATCTGATACGCGATACGTGCGAGATTTTCGACGGGCCTCGGCTTTTCCACATCGGGATGGATGAAGAGCGCTACGACCTTCAGCAGGGGTATCGCACGGCAGTAGTCCGGAGCTGGCAGGATCAGTGGTGGGACGACCTTCTGCATATGGTTGCGCAATGCGAGAAGAATGGTGCAAGGGCATGGATGTGGAGTGATTTCGGATGGCATCACTACGATTGCTTTTTCAAGCGTATGCCGAAGTCCGTTGTGCAGTCCAATTGGTATTATGGGCGCGATTTCACCTATGATCCAACATTCAACAGTGCGATGGCCAATCTTGCCAAGCCGTCTGACAATGTGAAGCTTCGGACAAAGTTCTATGTTGATCTTGCGAAAGCCGGATATGACCAGATTCCCTGCGGATCCAACTGGCTGGTCAGCAATGACGCCTGGGAGGTGAACTTTCCCCGTACAGTGAAGTTCTGCTCGGAGCATATTCCGGCTGAACGCCTCAAGGGCTTTCTCATGGCGCCTTGGTTCGGCACCACGGAGGAAAATTCAGCCAAGCTTATGGAGTCCAATCGTATTCTCAGAGAGGCGAAGAAACTGTATGTCCGCAATGCGTGATCCGCTTCGTTTCCTTTGCATAGCTCTTATTTCGGCCTTGGCGGTTGCGGAGAGTTCCGCCGCAGTTCCGGGCGAGAAGGAGCTGCGCGGCAGACTGCCGGACGTTTTCAGCCGGATTGAAAAGCAGTATCGAGCCATGGAGGCTCTTGTCGAGGGACAACCCGCGGAGCGAAACCTTCCGATAGATGTCTGCAACGGGCAGAACAGGTTCGGTTCCGTCTATGACTGGACAAGCGGTTTCTATCCTGGTTCGCTCTGGTATCTTTACGAATATACCCGTTCGGACGAATGGAAAAACGCCGCAATCAGGCGCACCGCTCCGCTTGAAGCCGTAAGGCATTTCTCCGCCGACCATGACGTAGGATTCATGCTGTACTGCAGCGCGGGCAACGGGTACAGATTGGATGTCAACCGCGACATCTATCAACCGTGGCTGATGGATGCGGCAAAGGCGCTTTCATCCCGCTTCCGTCCTGACCTCGGTCTCATCCAAAGTTGGGATGCACGAGAGCTTGCAGGTGCAAAGATGCAGCGCCCCGTCATCATTGACAACATGATGAATCTTGAACTTTTGATGTTCGCCGCCGCACGTGGGGACGCTGAAGCGGAGCGAGTTGCTCGAAGCCATGCCAATGTGACCGACCGTAGACATTTCCGTCTGGACGGGAGCGCGTATCACATTGTGGACTACCGCAGAGACTCCACAAATGTTTTCGCATATTTCGCAGGGCAGGGAGCGTCAGCCGATGGAGCTTGGAGCCGTGGTCAGGCATGGGCTTTATATGGTTTCACCATGATGTTCCGTCTCACGCGGGATGAACGCTATCGCCGCAGGGCCGTTTCGTGTGCGGAATGGTTGTTGCGGCAGAATCTGCCGGAAGACCTCATTCCATATTGGGATTTCTCCGCGCCCGACATCCCTGACGAGCCGAGAGATTCCTCCGCCGCCGCTATTGCCGCCTCCGCGCTTCTTGAGTTGCAGGATTATGTTGAAGCGTCGCAGGGCAGACGGTATCGTGAAAGGGCGGTTCGAATGCTTCTCTCCCTTACTTCCGACGCATATTTCGCAAAGGCTGGAGAAAACGGGAATTTTCTGTTGAAGCACGCAACCGGATTCAAACCGAACGGCGGGCAGATAGATGTGCCCATAGTCTATGCCGACTACTATTTTCTTGAGGCGCTTGTCAGATTCAATCGACCCTCCCCGTGGACGCATTGGCCGGTGCCTGGGCAGAATCGGGCACGCGTTGATGAGATAGCCGCGATGCTTCCTCTCAACCCACGCTGTCCAGGTGCAGAAATTGACGATCGTGCGGCATGGGAACGTATCAGCCGTGAACGGCCGAGCAAGCGTGTAATGCTTGAGGCCGAAAAAGTGCTGGCACAACCAATGTCGCCATGGGATCGTGCTGCATACGACGGATTCCGGAAATTTGGAGATCGCCGTTCGTTCGAGACCCCGTTTTTCGCCCGCCTTGGTGAATTCACGACACTGGTGCTTGCTGAGTGCCTTGAAAACAAAGGGCGTTTCATCGCTCGGATAAGCGACTACATTGAAGCCATGTGCAATGAACCCACATGGGTCGTACCCATGCATGACCTGGAGCAGGGAACACTGCACGGTGCGGAAAAAGGCGATATTTTCAGTTGCCGGAAGGCTCTTGAGATGGCGACTGCGTGTGCTTGGCTGGGATCGCGTCTTGACCCTGAACTTGTCGCTCGCGTTGAGAAGGAGATACACAGGAGAATATTGTCTCCGTTCTATGCTGATATGCGACTTGAAGATGGAACATCGGGTGCAGCATACCGCAATCACTGGGTGAACATCAGGAACAATTGGATTGCCGTTTGCGGCGGGTGTACTCTGTCAACGGTTTTCATCATAGAAAAGGATCGTCGCATTCGTGCCGAGGCCGCGGAATTCGTGGAACGGCTGTATCCCCGCTTCCGCTATGCCTATGATGAAGATGGTTATTGCACTGAAGGAGTTGGCTATTGGAACTTTGGGTTCGGGAATGCGCTTGAGTTGGGCTTCACCATATTTGAGGCTACGGACGGACGCTGGGATTTCCTGTCGGAGAATGGTGGACGCGACATGGCGAAGTACGGTATTGCCTGTCAGGTGGAGAAAGGCAGGAGTGCGTGGTTCGCAGATGGCGGAGGTGCCCCGTTTCCTGATCTTTTGTGGATGATAGCCGGGCGTTGGCCGGATCTTGTGCCAGATTCGATGCTGTCACCGCCGGAAACAGGCGGTAGTCAGTTCGATTCCCGTGGAGGGTGGCGTCCCAATCTCTACCGTACGGCATTCACTGCATTTGGAGCGAAGCCTAAAGGGACCGCATCTGACGCATTGCCTGTTAGAAGCTGGTATCCGCATGCTCAGGTTCTGATTGGCCGTCCGGAGCATGACTCGGCTCGTTCGCCGTTTTCTGTTGCCCTGAAGGGCGGTAATAACGATGAAGCGCACAATCACAATGATCTTGGCAGCTATGTGGTTCTGTATGGCGGAGTTGAAATGGCGGGTGATCCCGGTGGCGAAATCTACACGGCGAGGACGTTTTCAGACCGGCGGTACGATTCGAAGATGATAAATTCGTACGGACATCCTGTTCCGGTTATCGATGGTCGACTGCAGACGACAGGGCGGGCTGCCTCCGCAAAGGTGATCCGGACCGCTTTCACGGATAAGGCGGATTCACTGATTCTTGATCTGTCGTTGGCTTATGTCTGTCCTGCACTGAAACGGATGGAACGGCATTTCACCTACAACCGGGCCGCTCCGTCGTTTATGGTTGCGGATCACGCGGAATTTTCGTCCTCAGTGGAATTTGAAACCCCGTTCGTGACATATTGCGATGTTCGTGAACTGGCGAAAGGGGCGTATGAACTGATCGACCGTACATCTGGTCGAAGATTGATGCTGTCCATTTCGGTTGTTGGAGATGCGGAATGGCGTCTTCAGCATAGCCAGATTGAAAACCCTGGCAGACCAACCGTTTCGCGGTACGCGGTGCGCTTTCTGAAACCTGTCCGCAAGGCATCGGTCGTATTTGATTTCAGACCTGTAAAATGAAAGGATTGAAAATGATAAAACAATTCCGTGTTCTCATTGCGGTTTCTGCTTTGATTGCGCTGCCGATAACCGTCAGCGCAGCGTATAAGGCCGATTGGACTTCGCTGGACAGCCGCCCCGTTCCGACATGGTGGAGTGATGCAAAATTTGGAATATTCATACATTGGGGCATCTATGCCGTGCCGTCGTATGCGCCGACGGATTCTTCCGCCGGACACGGCAGCATTTGCTATTCGGAGTGGTATCACGGACGGCTGCTTCTCAAGGAAAAGGCGTTTTTGGAGCATCATGAGAAAATGTACGGAAACGCACCGTATGCGAATTTCGCTTCGCAGTTTCGCGCTGAGAACTTCAAACCGGCGGTCTGGGCGAAAATATTTCGCAAATCCGGCGCGAAATACGTGGTCCTGACGTCAAAACACCATGATGGTTATGCTTTGTGGCCGAGCTCAAGGACTCCATATTTCAATTCGGTGGCCATCGGTCCGGGAAGGGACATTTGCGGCGAGCTTGGTGATGCGGTACGGGCGGAAGGGTTGAAGTATGGATTCTACTATTCCTTGTATGAATATGCCAATCCGCTCTGCACCAAGAATTTTCTGAATCGCAGTGACGTTTCACCGTTTTCGGGGAAGGACTGGTCTGCACATATGAATTTCCCGCAGTTGCGCGAACTTGTCGAACGCTATCGTGCGGACATCATCTGGCCGGATGGAGAGTGGGATTTCACGGATAAGGAGCTGCGAAGCGAGGAATTCCTTGCATGGCTCTACAATGAATCTTCTGTTCGCGACCATGTTGTCGTAAATGATCGTTGGGGCAAAGGATGTCGAGGCCGTCACGGCGGACATTACACTACGGAATACGGATCGGTTGACGGTAATGGAGATGCTGGTGAGATACACCATCCTTGGGAGGAATGCCGCGGAATCGGACGGAGCTTCGGTTACAACCGTTTTGAGACGGCGGACGACTATATGTCGGCAGAGGGGATACTTGAACTTTTGGCGAAAACGGTTTCAGGCGGCGGCAATCTGCTGTTGGACATAGGGCCTACTGCAGACGGGTTGATTCCGCCGATTATGGAGGCTCGCCTTATGGAGGTGGGGAAATGGCTCGACAGTCATGGTGAGGCGATTTACGGCACATCGCGTGCGCACGGTGTTTCAACACGGAATTCGCGCGTGTATCTTACTTCAAAGAAAGATTATGCATATGCAATCGTGTTCGGAGACGGATCCGTGGCTGTCCGCCTTGAGACATCGCGTCCGGTAGCGCTTGTGGAACAGATCGGCGATGTTCCGGCGCGTCAGGTGAAGTGGAGACAGAACGGCTCATCGGTCGTGTTTGAAGCAACGCCTCGCACCGGCGCTGCGGTTGCATTTAAAATTACATTGAAGAAAATGCACAATGATGAAAGGCTTTAAGATATCAGTTGCGGCATTTTCGGTCGCAGTCATTTTTGCCACCGTAGCCGTCGGGCGGGAGTTGGTGGATTGTATCGATCCGTTCATCGGAGCCGTGACATATCCTGAATCCGGTCTTCGTGGGGATGAGGCCATTCATGGTTTCGGCAAAACCTTCCCCGGTGCTACAACTCCGTTTGGTATGGTGCAGCTTTCTCCTGATACTGTGACAGGCGGTGACAACGGATCAGGATATTCGTATGTTCACGACACGATAGAGGGTTTCAGTTTCACGCATATGAGCGGAATCGGATATTACGGCGAATTCGGCAATCTTCAGGTTATGCCGTCTGATTTGCCGAAGAGCGCTTTTTCCCACGACGAGGAGAGCGCGTCCGCCGGATACTACCGCGTGAGACTAGCCGATGCGGCAGTGACGGCAGAAGCGACGGCATCCCGTACGTCTGGAATGCTACGTTTTACCTATGAACGTGAGGGTGATGGAATCGTGAGGTTTGATCTCGCCAGGCGCATCGGCGAACTGTGGCGTGCAAAGCGGTTCGGCAAACAGAGTTTCACAATGACAGGTCAGGACACGTTCTCCGGTGAAATCGTATGTGACCACCGCGACGGCGGTTGGGGACGAGGGGAAGGTAAGGTCGATTATACGCTGAGATTCGCGGGGAGGCTTTCGCGAGTACCCAAGTCAATTCATGTTACTGGCGGCTCATCCAATTGCATCGTGCGGATGGCATTTCCCGTCAATGCGGGTGAGTCCGTGTCGGTGCATGTGGCCATATCGTTTTCGGGCGTCCCGCAGCTACCAGCAGATTGCGATTTCGAAAGCATGCGGTGTGAGGCGCGCAAGAGCTGGAGCGATGCGCTCGGAAATATAGAGGTCGAAGGAGGAACGGATGATGAACACACCATTTTCGCGACGGCTCTTTATCATGCGTTCATCGATCCGCGTGAAGTTGGAAGGGGAAGGCTGAACGGATACGACTTTATTCGCAGAACGGTCTTCTCCGGATGGGATGTGTATCGTAGCGCTTTCCCTCTGTACACTCTGTTGCGACCTGACATTGTATCGGATACCATCAATTCAATGATGGATACTGTGGTTTCCGGCAGACGCAAGACATTGCCTCGCTGGGATATCTTTGGATGTCCGGAAGGATGCATGATCGGCCAGCCTCTTGTTTCTGTCATGGCAGACGCATGGGAGAAGGGGATTCGCACCTTCGATGCTCGTCTGGCTCTTGATCTTGCATGTCGTTCCCTGGAGGCTGAGGGGAACGACCGCCGTCTTGGCTACAAGCCCGGCAGCCTCTCGGAGACGCTAGAGTTCGCCTATGCCGACTGGTGCTGTGCGCGTATTGCGGAAATGCTCGGAGAAAAGGAGATCGCCGCGAGATATTTGGGCTATGCTCAGTCTTACACCAACTGCTGGTCGAATGAGGTCGGGTGGATGCGCACGCGTACCGCAGATGGCGGCTGGCTTGAGTGGCAGGGACGCGAGAAGCACGGACAGGGATGCATGGAAGCCAATCCATGGCAGCAAGGGTGGTTTGTGCCGCACGACATTGAAGGACTGATACGCCTGATGGGGGGGAGGCGCAGGTTTACGGAGGAACTGGAACGCTTTTTCTCCGTTGTGCCGGATGATTTCCGCTGGAACGACGGATACAACCATCCGAACGAGCCGTGCCATACACTGCCGTTCCTGTTTGCGCATTCAACAAAGCCGGATGAAACGGGACGATGGACTCGCAGGATATGTGAGAAGGCTTATGCGACCGGACCTTTCGGGCTTTGCGGCAACGAGGATGTGGGGCAGATGAGCGCATGGTACGTTCTTGCGTCCATAGGCATGCATCCGCTTTGCCCGGGTGACGGCAAATGGTATCTCACGGCACCTGTGTTCAAGTCGGTGAAGATACGTCTTGATCCAAGGTATTATTCGGGGCGTATGTTTGAAATCCAGGCGCCAAGAACAAAGCCAGGGGCGTGGCGCATAAAGGGCGTCAAGCTGAATGGACTGACGCTCGACCGCCGTTGGATATCGACATCTGAAGTGACTGCAGGCGGAAAATTGGAGATTGAAATCGATGAATAGCACCCTTTGAAATTTTGAATGGGAAGGATGCGAATAATTCTTATGCTAAACGAATATCTGTTGAATGTTTTTTTGAAATAGAATTCGAGGTCGTTTTATGAAAATATCTGTTTGTGTTTCGCTCATCTCGGCTTTGAAGGCGTTGATGGCGGTTTTGGCTGTGTTTTTGGTTAAAGCCGGGTTTGCGGTCGTCATGGAGAACGAGGGCAAGGCTTATGGCGAGTTGCACAGCCGCATTGTCGAGTGCATTCGCCTGTGGCCGGAATTTGCGCCGCAAGAGAAGGATTCCTCGCCCGGGCGTTATGCCTACGACACAAAGAACAAGGTTTGGCGCCGTCGCGATGTCTCACAGCCGGAGCTTGTGTTGTTCCGTCCTTTCGGCAAACTGCGCGATACGATGGTGATTGTGATGCCTGGCGGTGGGTACGATTCGCAGCATATGGGGCATTTTTGCCGCGACAGCCGGCCGATTCTCGAATCCGGACGCTGGGTGGCCGTTCTCCACTACCGCATTCCGCGTTTGAGAGCGTTTTTCTTACCACCGCATTTTGCGAAATGCGGTGGTAGATGGATTGTGAGAGGAATGGTATGAGGCTCCGTGAGTTTATTGGCGTTGCTTTGTGGGGAAGGTTCCGTATTGACCATGTCCATGGTTTATAAACAATCGAATTTCTCAGCGTCAGTATGAACACCTGTTCGGCTGTTTACGAGTGTCCCTCGATAGTTTACCTGTGCGCCCGAGGCAATGTAATAGCGTTTTCTCATCGGGCAGTTGTGTTCTTTC